>JASMTR010000024.1:0-28843 GCA_041694175.1 Bacteroidales bacterium | reverse complement strand
TTTAAGAATGCTTGAGAGTTCAGATTTTTTATGATCAAGGTGTTTTTGTCTATCTTCCACATTAGCTTCTGCTTTCTCTAAGGCTTCTTTTTTATGTTCCGTTTGAGCATAAAATTCCTTGATGTGTTTTTCAGCTAATTCAATTTCTAGTTCTTGATATTCAATTTCTTTGCTCAAGGCATCAAACTCCCTGTTATTTCGTACATTCTCTTGCTGTTTCTTATATTTTTTTATGCGATCTTCAGTTTCGCTTATAAAAATCTTTTTAGATTTAATATCTTCATCAATTGTATCTAAAGAAGTTTTGATTTTATCAATTCTTTTGCTGAGGCCTGCAACTTCATCTTCCAAATCTTCAACTTCAAGAGGTAATTCTCCTCTCATGTTTCTTATTTCGTCTATTCTAGAGTCAACAAGTTGCAAATCGTATAAAGCTCTGAGTTTTTGCTCAACGCTAATCTCTTTCTTTTTTGCCATAATCAATAATATTGAACGGGATTTGTATTAGTATTTGATAAAACGGATGCAAAATTAGTGAAATTTTCTTTAAGATAAGCATATAAAAGTTGTTTTGTGTATTGTTCACTTTCGTAATGCCCAATATCAACCAGTAAAATTTGTTGTTCTGCTTTGAAAAAGTCATGATACTTAAGGTCTGCTGTAACGTAGGCATCAGCTCCTGAGGCTAAAGTTTTAGAAATAGCAGAAGCACCGCTACCCCCTAAAACTGCTACTTTTTTAATGGGCTTATTCAATAAAGCCGAATGCCTGATAGTAGGCGTTTTGAACTTGTCTTTCAGTAATTTTAAAAAATCTTTTTCTTTAAGTTGTGTCTCAAATTCGCCAAGAATTCCTAAACCAATATGTTGGTTTTTATTTTCAAGTGTTTCTATTTCATAAGCAACTTCTTCATATGGATGATGATTGAATAACTGAGAAAGAACTTGACTTTGAAGATGTTTAGCATAGGTGATATTAATTTGAACTTCATCTTCATAATGAATTTGTCCTTTTTTGCCTACTACAGGGTTTGAGTTTTCGTTACCGTTAAAACTGCCTTGGCCTTCAAGGTTAAAACTGCAATTTGAGTAATTCCCAATATTACCAGCACCAACTTTAAAAAGTTCTTCTCTTAAATTGTGAGCGTCATTTTTTGGAACATAAGTTGTTAATTTTTTGATTGTAGCTGCCTGAGGCATAAGTACGCTCGTGTTTTTTAAGCCCAGTTTATTGCAAATGACTCTGTTTACTCCATGAAAAGCATTGTCTAAGGCTGTATGAATAGCATAAATTGAAATATCGTTTTTAATGGCTTTAATAACAGACCTGTTAACGTAATTGTTCGGGTTTAATCTTTTAATTCCGGAAAATATAATAGGGTGGAAGCTTACAATCATGTTACAACCATTATCTATAGCTTCTTGCACAACAACTTCTGTTGTATCTAAACTGACAAGCACACCTTTTATAGATTGATTTTCATCGCCTACAATTAACCCGACATTATCAAAATCTTCTGCATAATCTAGTGGTGCATAAATTTTTAGATGATCAATGAGACTTTTGATTTTCATAAGTAATAAGTATTTCAGTTTAATTGTAAATTTAAATATTATACTTTCGTAATCCATACAACTTAAACTTAATTTTTTGGAATGTGTATTTTCAAATGGCTTTTATTACCATTTTCATTGATTTATTTAATCATCACCAGTATTCGAAATATTTTTTACGATAAGGGGTTTTTTAAATCCTATTCATTTAAAACACCTACTATTTGTGTTGGAAATTTAAGTGTAGGTGGCACAGGTAAATCTCCAATGATAGAGCACTTAATCAAACTTTACAAGGATGATTTTAATATTGCCGTGCTAAGCCGCGGTTATAAAAGAAATACAAAAGGTTTTCTAGAAGTTAAAAGAGAAATGACAGCAACTCAAGTTGGTGATGAGCCTTTGCAATTTAAAAGGAAGTTTAATGCCATAAAAGTTTTTGTAGATACTAATAGAAAAAACGGGATTGAACAAATTGAAAAACAATTTCCAGACACAAAACTTATTTTACTTGATGACGCCTATCAGCACAGACGAGTAAAAGCTGACCTGAATATCCTTTTAACGACTTACGATAATCCTTTTTTCAAAGATTTTATTATACCAGTTGGACGATTAAGAGAATCTAGAAAAGGTAAAAACAGAGCTGATGCCATTATAATTACAAAATGTCCTAATGATATTTCAGAAAATAAAATTAAAAGCATTAAAAAACACATTAACGCTAATGAAAACCAACATATTTTATTTTCAACAATAACTTATGATGAAAAAATTTACAGTGAAACTGAAACTTTAGATTTAAGAGATTTTAATGATTTTTGTTTGGTGACAGGAATAGCAAATCCAAAACCACTTATCCAACATTTAAAAAATAAACAAAAGACTTTTGAACACTTTAAATATCCTGATCATCATAATTTTACTTCCAAAGAAATTGAAAATTTAAAGTCAATACATAAGCCCATTCTGACCACTGAAAAAGACTTTACAAGATTATACCAAAACATAAAGCATAACATGTTTTATATTCCCATAGAAGTCAAGTTAGATAAAGATTTAAAACCTTTGTTAAACATAAAACCCCAGTAAGGACTGAGGTTTTTATGTTTATATCAAAGCTAGTTCAATTTATTTAGCTTCTTCAACCAATTCGGCGACACTTTCAACAGAGGCTAAATAGCGCTCAGTATCAAGAGCTGCCATACAGCCAGTGCCAGCTGCAGTTACGGCTTGTCTGTATTCTTTGTCTTGGGCATCACCGCTAGCAAATACACCAGGATAATTGGTTTTAGTACTTTTGGGTTGAGTAATAATATAACCAACTTCATCCATGTCGAGTTGACCTTTAAATATATCGGTGTTAGGTTTGTGGCCAATGGCTATAAATAAACCTGTAATTTTGATTTCTTCTTTTTTCTGAGTTTCGTTATTAACCATTCTTAAACCTTCAACTACCTGTTCGCCTAAAACTTCATCGACTTCTGTGTTAAATCTAACATCTATATTTTTAGTGTTAAAGACTCTGTGTTGCATAGCTTTTGATGCCCTTAAAACATCTCTACGAACCAACATGGTCACGGACTTGCAAATTTTAGCAAGATAAGTGGCTTCTTCGGCAGCGGTATCACCACCACCAACTATGGCGACATCCTGATTTTTATAAAAAAAACCATCGCAAACAGCACAAGCAGATACGCCTCCACCACGTAAGCGTTGTTCACTTGGTATGTTAAGATATTTTGCTGAAGCACCTGTAGAGATAATAATACTTTCCGCTTCAATCCATTTGTTATTGTCAATTTGAACTTTATGAATGCCCCCTTTTTCTTTGCTTAATTCAGTTTTAGTTGCCATACCGATTCTTACATCTGTATCAAATCGTTCGGCTTGGGATTTCAGTTGCTCCATCATAGTTGGACCATCAATTCCATTAGGGTAACCGGGAAAATTATCAACATCGGTTGTTGTAGTAAGTTGCCCACCTGGTTCCATGCCTGTATATAAAACAGGTTTCAGGTCTGCTCTGGCAGCATAAATTGCAGCAGTATAGCCTGCAGGTCCAGAACCTATTATTAAGCATTTAATGCATTCTACTTGATTATCCATGATTATAAATTTTATTTAGCAAAAGTATTATCTTTTATTGTATTGTCAATTGTTTGGTAATAGGTTTTTACAATTTGGTATAAGTTTTATGAATAAAAAAAAGCCGACACAGATGTCGGCTTGATTTAATATTGTACATCATCTATTTAATCAATTTCTGAATTTTTTCATTTAGCACTTTATCGCTTTGAGAAGCTTTAGCAATAGCTTGATAAGTTTCTAATTTTAATCCATTCTTTTCAATTAAACGCTCCATAGATTCTTGGATGTCTTTTTTAAGATTCTGAATATTTTTTAAAGCCAAATTGTATTGTCGTTTCTGAGCTGCTGTCGGTTTCTTTTCAGCATTTGGATTGTTGATTGACTCGTGAATATCTGTAAATTCATCATTGGTTAAACCAGCATCTTCAATAGCAGAAACCATATTGAGTTGAAAAGTCATATTCTCATTTCTAACTTCTTTATAAGCATTTACAAATTTTTCAAGCGTTTGAGTAGAAAAATTTTCCTTTTGACCCCATGATAAGGTCGATATACCTATAAATGCAATTATAATTAAATTTCTCATTTTATTTTTTTATTAAGCAAATATATTAATATTGATAGTACTACAATGCTTAAATTATAAATTTTTAGCTTCTTCCCAAAACCTATTCATTTCATTTAAACTCATATCTTGTAGCTTTAAATTTTGATTTTGTGTTTGTTCTTCTAGGTAGCTAAAGCGTTTAATAAATTTTTTGTTAGTTAATTCCAAAGCTCTTTCTGGGTCAATATTATGATGTCTAGCATAGTTGATTAAAGCAAAGAGCATATCACCAAATTCGCTCTCCATTCTTTCATGGTTTTGAGCATTAGCTTCCATCTCAAATTCTTCAATTTCTTCTTTTATTTTATCTAAAACTTGTTCTGGTTTTTCCCAATCAAAACCTATTCCAGCAACTTTGTCTTGAATGCGTTGAGCTTTAATTAAAGCTGGCAAACTTTTAGGAACACCTTCTAAAACGCTCTTTTTGCCTTCTTTCAGTTTGAGTATTTCCCAGTTTTTTTTGACATCGTCTTCGTTTTTAACCTTCACGTCACCGTAAATATGTGGATGCCTATCTATAAGTTTTTTGCATATCCCTTCTATGACATCTTCAATATCAAATTTATTTTTTTCAGAGGCTATTTTGGCATAAAACACTATATGAAGTAAAATATCCCCTAATTCACCTTTCATCCCTTCAAAATCCTCTTCCAGAATGGCGTCAGTTAGCTCATAAGTTTCTTCAATGGTTAGATGACTCAAAGAATGAATGGTTTGTTTTCTATCCCATGGACAACTTTCACGGAGTTCATCCATGATTTTTAATAATCGAGAAAAGGCTTTATCTTCTGAGTGATTCATATTTTTATTTCAAAAGTAATGAATACTTTAAAGTTAGCTAAATTTAATTTAATTTGTGGTTTTAATTAAAAAACTATAATTTAGTCTAAACTTATAAACATTATATTATGAAACAACTTTTACTTTATTCATTTTTAATATGTTCTGCGTTTATGCTGCAAGCACAAACGGTTGGGATAGTTGGCCCTGCTGCCAATGGATGGCCAAGCGATGGCAACCCCACGGACATAATGCTGACAGACAATGGAGATGGCACGCACTCTATAGACGCTTTAACCCTAACCACTGGTCCTGCAAAATTCAGAGAAAATCAAGATTGGACGAACAATTGGGGAGGAGACACTTTCCCTTCTGGGCCAATCACAGGTGGCGATATTCCTGTTCAAGCTGGAGTTTATGATATTGTGTTAGATTTAAATAACAACACATACACTTTTACTGATGTGGGAACATTTACACAAATTGAAATTGTTGGTACTGCAGTAACAGGTTCATCAAACCCTCAGATGTCAACTATTGACGGTATTAATTATGAGTTAAGTGTAACGCAATTTGGTGACGGCGATTTACAGTTTCAAGAGGTTGGAACTTCTACGGTTTATGGCGCTAACAGTTTTCCAACTGGTACAGCTTCAGTTGGTGGAATGGCTATTCCTGTAACTTCTGGATTTTATGAAGTAACATTTAATTTGAATTCAGGCGATTATGCTTTTAGTATCCCTGACGTCGGCATTGTAGGTCCTGCTGCTGCTGGATGGCCTTCTGATAGTAATCCTACAGACATTTTAATGACTTCGACTGACGGAGATGTGTATTCGCTTAACTCTCAGGTGTTAACAGATGGTGAATTGAAATTTAGACAAAATTTAAGTTGGAATTTAAATTGGGGTGGAACAGATTTTCCTAGTGGTACTGCGGTACTTAATTCTGGGGATAATATCCCTGCTACAGCAGGGACTTATGATATTAGTTTCTTTAGAGCTAATCAAGCTTATACCTTTACTTCACTATCCATAGAAGATTTAGCTTTTAATCAATTTAAGCTTTATCCTAATCCAACTAAAGATGTTTGGGTGTTTGATAATCCTGGTAGAAGTATCAAAACCATTCAGATTTTTGATGCGTTTGGTAAATCTGTCTTAGAAATCCAGCCTAATTCAACTCAAGCTACTGTTAATGCTCAAGTCCTATCACAAGGTTTGTACTTAGCAAAAGTTGGTTTAGTAGATGGTTCTGAAACGACTGTAAAAATTATCAAGCAGTAATTTTACCAAATTTTTAAATAAAGAAAAAGGCTTCCTATTTCGGGAAGCCTTTTTCTTTTTCTAATCAAATTTAAAAATTATTTGTAAGTGATATCACCTCCTGAAGTTGTTTTCATATTTAAACGAATACTTGGTTTATTATGATAATCTATGTCTGAACCGCTTGAAGCATTTCCTGTTAAAATTTCAATAGGATAAACATCAATATTAGAGCCGGAACTTGCCGTTGCTGTAACATTTAAAGCTTTTAAGTTCTTAGCATCAATTTCTGATCCGCTCGAGGAATTAGCAGTAAGCTCATCAGTATAGCCTTCGATATTTAAATCTGAACCACTAGAAGAATTGGCTTGAATGGATTGACTTTTTCCTATAAGGTGTAAATCAGAACCGCTACTGGAATTGGCAACAACATCGGTTGAAGATATTTTGAGTTTCATATCTGATCCACTACTACTGCTACAGTTTAATTTTTGAGTTTTTACATTTAATTCTATATCTGAGCCACTTGAAGATGAGATGTCTATATCATTAAAGCTTAACTGTTCTGGAGCAAAGAGATTGACACCTGTTGATGCGCTCAACTTATTTAAACTACCAGAAAAGTATATTGTTATTAATTTAGAATCTGCTCTTCCGATATTGTCTTTACTTTTAGTTCCAATTTTAAGCTTTACACCGTCTTGGTCTATGTTGAGTTCTTGGATGAGGTTTTCATTAGCTTTAACAACTAATTTGTTTTCATTATCTTGAACAAGTTTAACCTCCCAAGCATTGGCAAGTGATAATTCGTCAAAAGCAGACAGTTCAAATTCTTTTTCATTGACTTCACCTTCGCCATTTATGGTGTTAAAGCCGTCAATGTTGCATTGTGTGCTAAATGTTAGAATAGCAAATGCAAAAAATTTAAGTAATGTGGTCATAAGTTTTGGGTTTAGAGGTTATTGATATAGACGTTTGATTATTCGTTTTGGTTGCCAGAGGCTTCAATAGTTTCACAACTTGAACAAAATAATTTGTTGTTGTTTAAAATATAAGTTTCATTAAATTTTTCTTCGCTTTCAAGCGGGTAAAAATAGTTTTCAAGAAAATCATTGGTGTTTTTGTCGAAGTTTATTTTTACATATTCAGGAATGTAGATATCAATATCCACACCGAGATAATTTTCACTCAATTCTGTAGGTGATAGCAAATAGCTGTCTAACGAAATTTGATTATTTTCAATTTGATAGTTGTAAGTGATTAAATTCGCTTGATTTCGGGCTTGGCTTTCGTCATAAGCATAAGTCCATTTTGAAATTCTGATGTAAGCCAAATTATCACTGGTGTGGTTGAAATTTATATCGATATTAGAATTGTATAAAATTCTTTTATCATTTTCATCATAAGTGATTTTCTCTTGATTTTTCTTAAATGGCGAAACGGTATAATTCAAATTACCTTTCATTTTGATAAACAAAGTGTCTTGTGTTTTGAGATTTAGACTTGAAGTATTAACAATTTCACCAGAAACTCGTTCTCTGAGAGAAGAATTGATACCTATAAAAACAAGGCTTGCAATACTCAAAAACCATAAAATACTAATACTGATCACAAAAGTTTTACTAACACGTTTCAAGTTTGAAAATAAAAGCCTTAAGCTGAGAATAAAAATCAATATTAAAGGCACAGCAATAGCAATGAATGAAGAGACAATGACCAACCAAGCAGGAACACCATTGTAAATCAGACCATCTAATCTTATGACTCCAGAATCGATTAAATCAATATTGCTAAACAAACCTATACCACCAAAACCTAAAGCGGTAAAGATTAAACTTAAAAGACCTAATCCAGAAAATATCATTAAAACAAAGCCGACGATTTTGACTAAAATTTTTCCAATTTTAATGACAAACTTTTCAAGTTGATTAAAAAAAGTTGAAATATTGCTTTGTGCGCGTTTTGAATGTTTTTTGACATCAACATCTTTTATTTTTTCGGAGACATTGTCGTAACCTTCTTTAATTTTTTTTTCAATATTAGAAAGGTTGATAGGTTCACCTTTCATCGCTAATTTTTCGGCAGTAGTATTAGCTTCAGGAACAAGAATCCAAAATAAAATGTAAATCAAAATAGCCCAACCAAATGAAAGTATAGCAAACAAAATCCACAGTAGCCTAACCCAAACGACATCAATTCCAAGATAATGGCTTAAACCTGCAGAAACACCACTGATATAAGATTGGTCTTTATCTCGATACAATTTCTTATCAACGCTATGTTGAGAATGGTTTTGCTGATGGCCTTCATCATCAGAGATGCTATAATCTTTGGGTTCACCCATGATTTTGATAATTTCGTTGACATCTTCAGAGGTGATGACTTGTTTGTCAGAAATCATACGTTCTATAAAAAGTTCTGCAATTCGAGATTCTATATCTTGAATAATTTCATCGCGCCCTGCTTCGGTTGACAAATATGATTTTATGGCATCCAAATAATTTTTAAGAACCTTATAGGCATTTTCATCTATATGAAAAATTTGATTGGCAATATTTACATCTATGGTTTTATTCATTTTATTTTGTTTTTGAGTTGGTTATGGTTTTTACAGCAATTTGTAAATCAGTCCAAGATGCTGTAAGTTCATCTAAAAAGGCTTGTCCAGTAGAGGTTAATTTATAGTATTTTCTCGGTGGTCCGCCTGTAGATTCTTCCCAGCGGTATTCAAGGAGTTCAGCGTTTTTAAGTCGGGTTAGTAATGGATAAATGGTGCCTTCTACCACAATGAGTTTTGCGGATTTAAGTTCTTCAAGAATCTCGGCCACATAAGCGTCATTATTCTTAAGTATTGAAAGAATACAGTATTCTAGAATACCCTTACGCATCTGTGCTTTTGTGTTTTCTATGTTCATATTTGATATGCTTAAAAGAGATATAAAGTAATATCTGATACAAAGATATGTATATTAGATAATACATTGTATTACATAGTAGTATAAATTAACATATAATTAAGATATTAAACTGTTTTATCTGTTGACTCTTATTGAAGTAAATAAAGAGCTCAGTTCTTTTTTTAACCTTAGAAAAGTTTATTTTTACAATAAAAAAATGATTTTAAAACCTCATAAGGTAAATTGGTTTTTGCTGTTTAAATTGCCTTCAGCTTGGTTTTGTGGCGTTAGGCTTAAATCTATATCGGCTTCAAAAAGTCAGGTTACAGTCAAGCATAAATGGATCAATCAAAACCCGTTTAGAAGTTTATACTTTGCAGTTCAAAATATGGCGGCAGAGTTAAGCACGGGCGTTTTAGTGATGCAAGCGATACAATCGCAAAACAAAAAAATCTCTATGTTAGTCATAGAAGCCCACTCAGAATTTTTTAAAAAAGCGACAGGCCGAATTAGGTTTGAATGTCTTGAGGGACAAAAAGTAAACGAAATGGTTAGTGCAAGTTTGAAAGAAAATTCATCTAAAGAAATGACATTATTTGTCAAAGCTTTTAATGAAAATAATGATATGGTTTCTCAGTTCAATTTCAAATGGAGTGTAAAACCTAAAGATTGATATTAAATTTATAGCAAACTTGATTTTAGTCACATTGATATAAAATGGCTAAAAATTATTAGATTTTACTTTAAAATAAGCTTTAATTTTGTCTTCAAATATCTTTTCAAATGGCAGATTCTAGAACCTATGCCGGTAAATTTCTTAGAAAAATTAATGAACGCGTAAACTGGCATAGTCACTTTACGCTTTTTATTTTATCACTTCTGGTCGCTTTTAGTATGTTTTATTTTGTAAGCGACCCAGAATTTACAGACACTCAAAATTATGTGTTGTTCATTTTGTTTTTGTCTATTGCATTGTGGGTTACGGAAGCTATTCCTCCATTTGCAGTGGGTATTCTTATCATAGGATTTTTGGTCTTTTCTATTGGTAACGACGAGCCAGAAAACGTCAAAAAATACGTCCAAACTTGGTCTGATAGTGTAATTTGGTTGTTTCTAGGTGGATTTTTCTTAGCTGAAGGAATGAAAAAAACGGGACTAGATAAAGATTTATTAAAACTTACTGTTCCTAAGTTTGGGAATAAAGCCAATGTTATATTGCTAGGCTTAATGATGTTAACTGCTGTTTTGTCAATGTTGATGAGTAATACTGCAACAACAGCAATGATGATTGCTACTATTACGCCAATTTTAAAAAATTTAGGGTCAAAAGCAGCATTATCAAAAAATTTACTCATTGGTATTCCAGCAGCTGCTGCTATTGGCGGCATGGGAACTATTATAGGCTCGGCGCCAAACGCTATTGTTGTCGGTGCTTTAGAAGGTGTTGGAATTAAAATTTCATTTCTTGAATGGATGCTCTTTGGTATTCCTATTGCTTTAATTTTAATCTTTTTATTTTGGTATTTACTACTTAAAAGAAACCCGATCAAGACTAAAACTTTGGAACTTGGATATCTATTTAATACAGCAGATGAGCGCCACCCTCAAAAACACGCTTTACTTCATAAACGCATAACCTTAATTATTCTTGTTTCTACTTTATTGCTATGGCTTACCTCTGGTTTTACAGGTATACCCGTAGCGGCAGTTTCTGCTGTTCCTATTGTTGGTTTAACCATGTTTTCTATTATACAATCTGACGAAGTTCGTGCTTTGCCTTGGGATACTTTAATGCTGGTAGCAGGTGGTTTAGCTTTAGGCTTGGCAGTTCAAGAGCAAGGACTAGCTCAATATTTTGTAGGCTTAATACCTGCTAATGAAATAAATATATACATCCTTTACATTGCATTTGCATTGTTAACGGTTGTGTTTTCAAATATTATGAGTAATACAGCTACAGCAACTATTTTTATACCTATTGCTATTTCATTGATTATGAGCATAGATGTTAACAATACAATTACTTTGCCATTAATTATTGGATTATCTGCATCATGTGCTTTGTTATTACCAGTATCTACACCACCAAATGCCATAGCTTTTAGCACGGGCATGCTTAAGCAATCTGATTTTAGACTTGGTGGAATCTTCATTGGATTCCTTGGTCCAGCAGTTGTAATTTTATGGTGTATTTTAATGGTAAATATGTTTTATTAAGCAAGAAAAAAAATTATAGATTTATCTATTAGGCTTATAGTATTATGTTTTCTATTTATTAACCTGAGTTCGATTTAAATAACCTAATTTTATAAAGCCATCAAATTGAGTGGTTTTTCTGAGTAAAACTAAGAATCCCGAATTAAGTCGGGAGTATCGAAATTAGGCTTTATAATGAAAAACAAACGTAAAATTTAGGATAAAAGTGAATTTGTATTATTAGTCGAACTCAGGTTATTAGAATTTACTTGATAAAAGTTTCTAATTTAAAATAAATAATTACATTTTTAAAAATTTAATATAATAAGATGGATACCTCTTTTTTCGATAGATTTATAAGTTATTTGGAAGACAGCCTTGCTTATTTAGGACCAAAACTCATTTATTCCTTGATAGCTCTCATTTTAGGGATTCTTGTTATAAAATTGATAATGCGAATCTTAAAAGCTTCTTTAAGAAAATCTAAAGTAGAGTTATCCCTAAAAACTTTTGTAGAGAGTTTATCCATATTTATACTTTATGGATTGTTATTTACACTTATTGGTTCAATTCTGGGTGTAAAGGCTACTTCATTCCTTGCTATATTCGGTGCGGCTGGTATTGCTGTTGGTCTTGCTTTACAAGGGAGTTTAGCTAATTTTGCAGGAGGTGTTTTGATTTTGGTTTTTAAGCCTTTTAGGGTTGGGGATTTAATTTATGTTAATTCTAATTTAGGTCACGTTACTAAAATTGATATTCTGTACACCCGTATTATGACTTTTGATGGGAGAATTATCACAATGCCAAACGGAAACGTTGCTAATAGTGATGTTGATAACCGTACTATGGAACCTTTGAGGAGAATAGACCTCAAACTTAAATTTGCTTTTGATATTAAAATGGATACCATAAGACCGATTGTTGTTGAAGCTTTAAAAGCTCACCCCATTATTAAAAAGAAACCTGAGCCAGATGTATGGTTGGATGAAATTGGGGAGTCTGAAATACGAGTAACCGCAAGAAGTTGGGTTAATTCTGAACAATATTGGCCAACTTATTGGGAGCAATTGGAGGCCGTTAAAAAAGCGCTTGATGATCACGGTATTGAAACACCAATACCACGTAGAATAGTTTACCAGGGTGGTGAATATAAATCACCGGAGGCTTTATCTAAGACTAATAACTAATATGTTTTACTTTTTAACATATTGGATATTTTTAAATTCATCTAAACTAAAAATAAAGGTAAAAAAAATAATTTAATAATCTACAATTGTTTTAACGTTCGAAGTATAAATAATTTTTCGAGTAATCCGACTCTAACTCCTGTTTTTATAGAATTAGAGTCTTATCAAAATAGATTTAATCTTTGCTAAGTATAAAATTTTAAGGGATTTGAACACATAATTTTTACTGAACTCAAAATCCTTTTTATAACCTTTTAACCTTTATTATTCTTATAAAAAATATCTTATTAAATTTAACTAAAAATTTAGTTTTATAATTTTATTAATATTAATAAAATTTCTTAATTTGTTTATCAATTTAATTTGACCCCTATGCGATTTACATGCTTTTTATTAGCTTTATTAATTTTTAGTGTTTTTACAAATGCTCAAAACACCCAAAACGAGAACTTTAATAATTTTAATGACTATGATGAGTATTTTAAAATGCCTCGTGAGTCTTTATACCTACATCTGAATAAAAGCAGTTTTTTAAAAGGTGAAAATTTATGGTTTCAGGGTTATGCTTACAACAGGCAAACTCAAAAGTTAAGTCCTAATGTAAGAAACGTTGAATTAGGTGTTTACGACAGTGAAGGCCAGATGATTGATAAGAAACTATACCTCAGCATCGACGGTCTGTTTAAAGGACAAATATCTATAGATTCTTCTTACGCAGAAGGAGAATACTACCTCAAGGCGGAAACCAACTGGATGAAGAATTTCAAAGAAGATTATGCACATATTCAAAAATTTGAAATTTTAGGCGCCAATAATTTTGAAACCAAACAAAACGTAAAAGATTTTGATTTACAGATTTTACCAGAAAGTGGACATAGTGTTGTAAACTGTGATGGTGTGTTGGGTTTAAAATTGATAGATCAAAGTGGTTTAGGTGTTAAGTTTGAAGCAAGTTTACTTGAAAACGGAAAGCCTATCTTTGAATTTAAGAGCAATCGATTTGGTATTGCAAAAGTAGATTTAAAACCTAAACCTGGTTACGAATACAAAATTGAAGCTAGATTACCAAGTGGTAAAACGATTTTAAAAACAATTGAAGACATTAAATCATACGGCTACAATTTGAAAATCAACAATATTATTCCTCAAAAAACTATCATTTACGTGTCTTCTAATCTAGCTTCTGCCTCTCAATTTAAAAATCAGGAGGCAAAACTGTTAGTTCACCAAGAAGGCAAACGATTTGAAGTTCCCATTGAATTGTCGATGCAAAAACCGATAGTAGCCAAAGCGATTAAAAAAGAACAGCTTTTTTACGGTGTAAATACCATTACACTTTTTGTGGACGATAAGCCTGTAGCTGAACGCTTGATTTTTAATAGAAAAAATAGCCAAAATAAAGAAAGTGATATAGATATTTCTGTAAGAAAATTAAAAAAAGACAGTCTAGCTTTAAATTTATCACTTCCAAATTATAATAAAAATGCTTATCTAAGTATCTCAGTGCTACCAGAAAACACAATATCAAATACTAAAAACCAGAATATCTCATCTGAATTTCTTTTAAATCCTTTTATAAATGGTTATGTAGAAAATAAAACATATTACTTTAAAAATCCTAACCGACTTGTAGATTATAACTTAGATTTGCTTTTATTAACTCAGGGTTGGAGTCGTTATGATTGGGGAGATATTTTTAATAAACCACCAGAAGCTTTGTATAAACGAATAGATGGACTTACTCAAAATATTAATATTAACCGGGAAATTCCAGAAAATGTCAGTAAATTGTTGATATATAGAACAATATATAATAAAGACATGGTTTTACCTATTAACTCCAAGAAATCGTTTAAACTTCAAAATCGATACCCGCTCATTGGTGAAAAAATGGAATTTTCATTAATTGATAATAAACAAAATTTTATCACACCCAAAGCGGTTGTGGGCACTCAGTTACGTTTGGAGAGCGACAAGCTTAAAAATGACCAATTACTGCCACCATTATCCAATTTGAGACAACTAAAACTCGAACTAGACAAAAATCGTCTTTACGCCAATTTTTTAGAAGGTGAGCTTTTAGATGAAGTTATTGTAAAAGCAAAGAAAGAGAAAAAAAAAGAAAATCAAAATTTTGCCAAAAACTTTAGGGATAACACTTTAAAAGTTGATGAAGAGATAGCAGCAACTTATCCATTTTTATCAGATTATTTGAGCTATAGAGGTTACCTAGTAAATGATGTTTCTGGTACTTTTAGTATAAGAAATTTAGCGAGAACATCAATCAACGGAAGTAATACGCCTGTTGTTTATCTCAATGGTGTGCAATTAAATGACTTGTCAATTTTAAGTGGTTCGCGAACTTCTGATTATGAAGAAATTTATGTAGATAAAACAGGCTACGGAGGTGGTGTTCAAGGGGCAAACGGAATCATTAGATTGCAACAAAGACGCACTGCATTATTTACAAATGAAAATTCTACTAAAACAAATTTGCCTTATTCCCAATTTGAAATTAAAAAAGGGTTTGAGCCACCTAAACAATTCTATATGCCAGAATATGCCTTCTTTAAAACCGAATCCTTTCAGCAAGTAGGAACAATTGCATGGCTTTCTGATGTAGTCATAGAACCAAATAAAGACACAGAACTCGAAATTTTCGATACTGGGCTATATGACTTCAAATTGTTTATTGAAGGCATTGGAGAAGATGGTAGTTTATTTTATATAGAGAAAACAGTGGAAAGTAATTAGGCCTAAAACTCACTCGTAAAATGAAACTTTAAACTCTTATATTTATCTTGAGTCATTTGTAGTGAAAAAGCAGAATCTGCTAAAAACACCAACTGATTGCGCTTGTCCCTAGCCAAATATTTAGATTTAATACGTGTAAATTCTTTAAACTCATCACTGTTTTCATCTTCAGCTTCTATCCAACAGGCTTTATGAACGTTGATATTTTCATATGAGCATTTAGCTCCATATTCGTGTTCTAGCCGGTATTGAATCACTTCGTATTGTAAAGCGCCAACAGTTCCTATAATTTTCCTATTGTTCATTTCTAAGGTAAAAAGTTGAGCCACACCTTCATCCATCAACTGACTGATACCTTTGTTGAGTTGTTTAGACTTCATCGGATCAGCATTGTTGATATATCTAAAATGTTCAGGAGAAAAATTTGGAATCCCTTTATACATTAACTTTTCACCTTCAGTCAAAGTGTCTCCAATTTTAAAGTTTCCTGTATCGTGAAGGCCGACAATATCGCCAGGATACATTTCATCCACAACTTGTTTTCTCTCTGCAAAAAACGCATTAGGACTAGAAAATTTTAAATTTTTATCTTGTCTTACGTGCAAATAAGGTTTGTTACGCTCGAATTTTCCAGAAACCACTTTGACAAAAGCGAGTCTATCGCGATGTCTTGGATCCATATTGGCATGAATTTTAAACACAAATCCAGTAAACTTATCTTCATCAGGCTTAACTTCTCGAACATCGCTCATTTTTGAGCGTGGAGATGGCGCTATGGTAATGAAACAATCCAACAATTCTCTAACCCCAAAATTATTTAAAGCTGATCCGAAAAAAACGGGTTGCAAACTTCCCTTTTTATATGCTTCAATATCAAAATCAGGATAAACGCCAGTGGCTAACTCCACTTCTTCTCTTAAGTTCTCAGCAGCAGTTTCGCCTATCAATTTATCTAAATCTGGTGTGGATAAATCTGTGATTTCTATCGTGTCTTCAATATCTTTTCTGGGATCACCAGTAAACAAGTTAATGTTGTTTTCCCAGATGTTGTAAATTCCTTTAAAATCATATCCCATCCCAATTGGAAAACTTAAAGGCGTTACCTTCAAATCTAGTTTTTGCTCAATTTCATCAAGCAATTCAAAAGCATCTTTTCCTTCACGGTCAAGTTTATTGATAAACACAATCATAGGAATGTTACGCATCCGGCAAACTTTTACAAGTTTCTCCGTTTGTTCTTCAACCCCTTTGGCGACATCTATCACAACAATCACGCTGTCTACAGCTGTTAAGGTTCTAAAGGTATCTTCTGCAAAATCTTTGTGACCAGGCGTGTCTAAAATATTGATTTTATTGTTTTTATATTCAAATCCTAAGACAGATGTAGCAACAGAGATACCACGTTGGCGTTCAATCTCCATAAAGTCACTTGTAGCTCCTTTTTTTATTTTGTTTGACTTAACAGCACCAGCTTCGTTTATAGCTCCGCCAAAGAGTAAAAGTTTTTCAGTTAAAGTCGTTTTTCCAGCATCGGGGTGAGACACAATGCCAAAAGTTCGTCGTCGATTGATTTCGTCTTTAAATTTCATGCTGCAAATTTAATTTTTTAACCAGAATAGGCGAGGAGAGAAGCTAAATCTTTTTCAGGAGCAGAAACCTGCTTTCCGCTATATCTCCACTTGCTGAGTCTAAGCATCTGAAGAACTTAACAGATTACCACTTTAGGGCGGCACTCTGTTAAGTTCACATCTGCTAAGGCTCACCAAGCGCAGGATGTCGCATCAATCAGGGCTAAATCGCCGTCTCAGTAAAAAACTTTTAAGTAGAAATACCTAACACACAGCTTATTAAAACAGATAATAAGCTCACGTTAATTTCAGTTCAATTAAATTTTTATACTTTTAATTTTTTAATCATTCTACATACACATATGTGCTTTCATACTTCAATTACATCAACTGCGAAACAACTCGAAAGACACTTTAATGCAAAATTTGTGAATGATAAAGTTCGTTCTAAGTTTGAGTCGCCTCAATATCATCTCAATGGCTTTGATCACCCTAATTTACCTATTATAACTCAAGAAGTCAATCAAAGTATTTTGCCTGCGGTTTGGGGAATTGTGCCAAGTCACGAAAATCCAAAAAAATTGAATGCTTACTTTAAAAAAGCTTCAAAATTTGGTGGTGGTCTTAATGCTAAATCTGAAAAGTTAAAATCACATTTCTTGTATAAACAGCTTTATAAAACCCAGCGTTGTTTAATACTTATCGATGCTTTTTTTGAACCACATCACGTCAACAAAAAAACTTTTCCATACTTGATTAAACGTAGTGACAACAAGCTATTTTCCCTAGCAGGAATTTATACAAGATTTGAAAATGGTTTAATTACCTGTTCTATTTTAACAAGACCGGCTATGCCATTTATAGCCAATATTCACAATGTTAAACAGCGTCAACCAGTAGTGCTTGATGCCGAGTTAGAAAAAACTTGGATAGACCAATCTTTAAACGATAAAGATATCTTTGAAATTATTGAAAAGGATTATGACCAAAACAATTTAAAAGCTTATTCCGTTGATAAAAAACTCTTCAGTCCCAAGCAGAATTCTAATGTTAAAGATATTTTGCAGCCTGTAAGTTATCCTGAACTTGAGACTTTATTTTAACCTACGGCCTTAACACCTCAATCTCTTGATTTGGCGTCATTACCTTATGGACTTCTTCGGCGATAATGTCTTGTTTTACCTCAAAGTTTTGTTCTAATTTGATATCCTCTGAAGAAGCCCCAACTTTTAAAACATAATTGCCAGCTTCAACAAGCCACACTGATTTGTCTTCATCAAAAGAAGCGATATCTTTAGCTGAAACATTAAAGCTTAATGTTTCACTTTTACCGGATTCTAGAGATTTGGTTTTGCCAAAAGCAACAAGTTCAGATTGAGGTTTTACCAATTTGCCATTAGGCGCAGAAACATAAACTTGAACCACTTCTTTTACGTTGACTTCACCAGTGTTTTTGATATCCACTGAAAGAGTTATGGAATCCTTGAAAGTGGTTTCATCTAACCTTAAGTTAGTGTATTCAAAATTGGTGTAAGATTTACCGTAACCAAATTCGTATGAAACAGGAACATCAAATGTTTGAAAATACCGATAACCTACAAAAATATCTTCTTGATAAACCACTTCCCAAGGCTCGCGTTTCATAAATGAAAATCCAGACTCATCTTGCTTATCATCAGCATCACCTTCTACGGCATAACCTGGAAAGTATTCTGAGGTTGAGGTGTCTTTATAAAGTTTTTGAAACGTAGCTGCCAGTTTGCCTGAAGGGTTGGTTTTTCCACTTAAAACATCAACAACCGCATCACCTGCTTCTTGACCTGGTAACCACGCGCATAAAATAGCATCAGGAATGTCTTTCCAGGATTCTGTTTCTATTACACCAGCTATATTTAAAATTACAATAGCTTTTTTTCCTTGAGCATGAAAAGCATCGCTAACATTTATAATCATTGATTTTTCTATGTCTGTGAGGTAGAAATCGCCAGCTTCTGCTTTTCGATCTTCAGCTTCACCAGCATTTCTGCCAATAGTGATAAATGCTATATCAGATTTTTTAGCTGCATTTTCTGCAGTAGTTTTATTCAATTGCATTTCAGGAATAGGTAATTTACCACCTAGTAAAATTGTTAATTGATTTTCTGGTGGTGGTTGATTTTTTTCAGTTTCTCTGATGTAGTTTTGGTAAATCTTTTTTAATTCATCATTCATATTATAATTGGCATTTTCCAAACCTTCTATCAGCGATACGGTGTAGGCTTCATTGACATCGCCACTTCCAGTTCCTCCTGAAATAAAGTCATAAGAATTAGCACCAAATGCTGCAATATTTTGAATGGATTGATTTAAGGGTAAGGCTTTGTCTTTATTTTCAAGCAAAACCATACCTTCAGCTGCGGCTTGTCTAGCTATTTTGGCGTGGGCTTCTAAATCGGGTTGATTTGTAGGTTTATAGCCTTTAAATCTCGGTGTTTTTTGCATTATATTTAAAATTCTTTCCACATTTTCATCTAATTCACTTTCTTTTAAATCTCCGTTTTTAATCGCATTGACCACTTCGTCAATTTGTTCGGGTGAGCCAGGCTGAATCATATCATTACCTGATTTAAGCTGAGCAACTATATCGCTTCCACCACCCCAATCAGTCATAACGTAACCATCAAAGCCCCATTCTTCTCTCAAAATAGTGGTCAATAAATCTTTATCTTCGGATGTGTATTTGCCGTTAACTTTGTTGTAAGACGACATCACTGTCCAGGGCTTAGCTTCTCTGACAGCAATTTCAAAACCTCTTAAGTACAATTCACGCAAAGCACGTTCTGAAAGTATAGTATTGACGGTTAATCTATTAGTTTCTTGGTTGTTTACAGCAAAGTGCTTTATTGAAGTACCAACGTTTTGAGATTGAATCCCATTTATTATTCCTGCGGCTATTTTACCTGTCACCAAAGGATCTTCAGAATAGTATTCAAAATTTCTGCCGTTTAATGGATCTCGTTGCAAGTTAAGTGCTGGGGCTAATAAAACGTCTGCCCCTTACTCTAAAACTTCTTCGCCAATGGCTTGTCCAACCTCATTCATTAAATCTTTATCCCAAGTTGAAGCCAGTAAAGTGCCAATAGGAAACGCTGTGGCGTAAAATGTGCCGTCTTGACCTTCACGAGTTGGCGAAATTCTCAAACCAGCTGGCCCATCAGCCAAATTTTGACTGGTAATGCCATATTCAGGAAACTCGGCAGTGACGCCGGCTGTTCCAGGTAAATATTGACGAATTTTTTTAACCATCTTGCCATACTCTGAATTATAGTCAAGCTTATCTTCCATTTTCATTGGTAATTGTTCCAAAATGGAATCAGGTAGTGGAAGATACATTCCTGTGCCAACCACTAATTGGGCTTTCTCTTTGACAGTCATTTTTTTAATGACTTCAGAGAAATTGAAATCGGTTTTATCGTTTTTTCCTTGAGAGTCACAAGACATAAATGATTTGCTTAAAGCCATAATAAAGATTAAAAATAAAATTTGTTTGTAAGTCATAATTACTGTTTTAAAAATTGATTCACGGCATTTTTAATATCACTTTTTATTGTTTTATAAGCAATAGGTTCAAATTTTTGAGCAGTGATTTTTTCGAAAAGTTCTACATATCTGTCGGTAACGTGCGAGATAAAATTGTTAGGTAGGCTGGGGATTTGTTGACCTGTTTTTCCCTGAAAACCTTGCTCCATAAGCCATTCACGAACAAACTCTTTAGAAAGTTGTTTTTGCTTTTCGCCTTTATCTTGAAGTTTCTGATAAGTGTCTGCATAAAAATAACGGGACGAATCTGGCGTGTGAATTTCATCAATGACAACAATTTTGCCATCCGCAGTTTTGCCGAATTCGTATTTTGTATCGACGAGAAGCAAGCCCCGAGATTTGGCAAGTGTTGTTCCCATCTCAAACAACTTGAGACTGTATTCTTCTAGAATTTTATAGTCATTTTCACTAACAATATTTTGTTTTAGAATTTCTTCTTTTGAAATATCTTGATCGTGGTCGCCTTGCTCAGCTTTGGTGGTTGGCGTGATGATAGGTTGTTCAAATTTGTCGTGTTCTTTGAGACCCTTAGGCAATTTAACGCCACAAAGTTCTCTTTTTCCTGCTTTGTATTCCCGATAAGCGTGTCCTGTGAGGTATTGCCTTACTACCATTTCAACCTTAAAGGGTTCACACTTATGACCGATACTCACATTAGGATGTGGTGTTGCGATGAGCCAATTAGGGACTTCGTGCTGAGTTTTGTCTAGCATATACGTTGCCAGCTGATTTAAAATCTGGCCTTTATGCGGAATACCTTGTGGCAAAACGACGTCAAAAGCACTCAATCGGTCGGTGGCGATTATGACTAAAATATCATCGTTTATAGTGTAAACATTGCGGACTTTGCCTTTATAAAAATGGGTTTGATTGGGAAATGTATATTCGGTTTGCGTTAGGCTTTTAGACATTTTAAATAAAATTAATTTTGATTTTCTATTGATTTGTAAGCCGCAATCACTTTTTTAACTAGCTTGTGACGGATGACATCTTTGTCATCTAAATAAATGATACCGACGCCTTTAACATCTTTTAAAATAAGCAAAGCTTCTTTAAGTCCTGAAATGATGCGTCTTGGCAAATCCACTTGACCTGTATCGCCGGTGAGCATAAATTTAGCATTTTTTCCCATTCGGGTTAAAAACATTTTCATTTGAGCGTGCGTGGTGTTTTGAGCTTCGTCGAGAATCACAAAAGCGTGATCTAGTGTTCTACCACGCATAAAGGCCATTGGCGCAATTTGAATGATGCCTTTTTCGATGTAAGTATCGAGTTTTTCAGGAGGAATCATATCGCGCAAAGCATCGTAAAGCGGTTGCATATAAGGGTCGAGTTTTTCTTTGAGATCGCCGGGTAAAAAACCAAGATTTTCGCCGGCTTCTACTGCAGGACGAGTTAATATAATGCGGCGAACTTGTTTTTGTTTTAATGCTCTTACCGCTAAGGCGACACCAGTGTAAGTTTTGCCTGTTCCTGCGGGACCTATGGCAAACACCATATCGTTTTTGTTCATCAGTTCAACGAGTTTACGTTGATTAGCTGTTTGGGCTTTGATATTTCTTCCGCCAACACCGTGTACTAAAACTTCTGAAGCACTTTGAGGTGTGCTATAATCTGCTGAGGATTCGCTGGTCAAGACACGTTCTATACTGTTTTCATCAATCTTGTTGTATTTGGTAAAGTGTTCTAAGACCATTGCAAAACGCTTGTCAAACTCTTCTAAGCGTTCTTCATTGCCATAGACTTTTATTTTGTTACCACGAGCGACAATTTTGAGTTTAGGAAAGTAAGATTTGATGAGTTCAATATTGGCGTTGTGTTGACCAAAAAACTCTTTAGGGCTGATGTCAGATAATTCAATAATAAGTTCGTTCAAAGAAAGCTAATTTTGTTATTATAGTTAAATTCGCATTTCAAATTTAAACAAATAAAAATTTAGAACATCAATTTAATGTTATTTTAGTTGATAGTTTTTAGCTGATAGTCAATAAGAGTAGATTAAGCTAATTGTTACAAGATATAACATTTAATCTTTGATCTGAATGGGTTTTGAAAACGGGTTTGCGGTAGGGATAGAAGTGGTATCCCGCACCCTGACGATTTAGTCAGGGGAGGAATACAAACGGATAGCCCGGCTACCGCCCAAATTATACTATTAATTAATGTCTATTATAACTTTAACTACAGATTTTGGCTTGAAAGATCACTCGGTTGCAGCGGTGAAAGGTGGAATTTACAGAGAGTTAGATGAAGTTAAAGTGATAGATATTTCGCATTTGATTTCACCATTTAATATCATTGAAGCGGCTTTTGTGATAAAAAATGCGTACCATAATTTTCCAAAAGGAAGTGTTCACGTGATTGGAGTTGATGCAGAGCTAACGCCTGAAAATAAGCATATTGCTGCTTGTCTGGATGGACATTATTTTATTTGTGCCAATAACGGAATAATGTCGTTGATTGCATCCGAAATTAAACCGGATAAAATTGTAGAAATCAATATTCATAAGGCTCTAGATACTAATTTTACAGTATTGGATGTGTTTGTTAAAGTGGCTGGACATATATTGAGAGGTGGAAAATTAGAAGTGATTGGTAAACTGATTGAAGAGCTTAAACAATTAAAATACATTGAACCACAGGTTAATGCAGCTGAAACTCAAATTATAGGTCACGTAGTATATACTGATAATTTTGGAAATGTGATTACTAACATTAAAAAGTCTTTTTTTGAGTCTTTTACAAAAGGTCGTGATTTTGTGATTAGTGCTAGAAATACTAAGTTTAAAACTATTTATGACTCTTATAGTGAGGCTATAAATTTTGATATTCCTGTGAATAAACGCGAAGAAGCTGGAAAAAAATTAGCCTTGTTCAATTCTTCAGGCTATCTGGAATTAGCATTGTATAAGAGCAATCCAAATCTTACCGGAAGTGCTTCAAGTTTGTTGGGTTTGAAAGTGATGGATACAATTACAGTAAATTTTTTATGATGATAAAACGAATTGTAAAAATGGAATTTGAAACAAAATATATAGAAGAATTCCAGCGTTTGTTTGATATTAACAAAACTAAAATCAGAAATTTTGAGGGTTGTGAACATTTAGAATTATGGCAAGATATCAATGATAAATCTACGTTTATGACTTATAGTTATTGGCGTTCTGAAACCGACTTAAATACATACAGACATTCTAACTTGTTTAAAACTGTTTGGTCTAAAACTAAAGCGATGTTTGCCAAAAAACCTCAAGCTTGGAGTGTAGATACTTTGCACCAATTAAATTAAATATTAATGTGGGCCATTTTTAAAAAAGAATTTTTTGGATTTTTCAGCTCTGTTGTTGGGGTTTTGGTTATTGTTATTTTTTTAGTTATAACGGGTTTAATGCTTTGGGTTTTTGATACGCCTTATAATATCTATAATGCAGCTTATGCAGATTTGACTTTGTTTTTTGAATTAGCACCTTGGGTGTTTTTGTTTCTGATACCAGGGATTTGTATGAAGAGTTTTTCTGAAGAACAACGTCAGGGTACTTTAGAGCTACTATTAACCAAACCTATTAGTTTAAAAGATTTGATTTTAGGGAAATTTTTTGGCGCTTTTGTTCTCAGTTTTATCGCCATTCTTCCAAGTTTAATTTATGTTGTAAGCATTCAGAATTTGGCCACAAACCCAGAAAATATTGACTTTGGTGCTATGGCGGCGTCTTATTTTGGATTATTATTTCTTATTGCAGTTTATACGGCTATTGGTATTTTTTCTTCCTCACTGAGCAGCAATCAGCTCACTGCATTTATGCTAGGTGTGGTGTTGTGTTTAGTTGTGTTTTATGCTTTTTATGGTTTATCTACTTCAGGTATTTTTGGCAATGATATATTTGCTTTAGAATTTTTGAGCTTACAATATCATTACAAAGCAATGATGCGCGGTGTGATTGACTCTCGAGATTTAATATACTTTATCTCAATTTGGGTGTTGTTTGTGAGTTTTACATTTTGGCGCTTAAAATCTCTGAAAAGTTAATATGAAAAAGCAATTAAAATCGGGGATAATTATAATGCTACTTCTTCTCGTGGTCAATGTGTTCTCGTATCATTTTTACAAACGATTTGACTTTACTTCAGACAGCAGGTTCACCATATCGCAAATCAGTGAAAATTTAATTGATTCGATTGATGCTCCTTTAAATATTACAGTATTTTTAAAAGGCGAATTGAATGGAGAGTTTAAAAGACTTCAACGTGAAACTCAATATTTGTTAGAAGAATTTAAAGCAAAAAATCCTCAAATTAGATTTGAATTTATCAATCCTGTAGGGGAAAAGGATAATCCACAGCAAGTTGGTAATGCCTTTTATCAAAATGGTATGATGCCAGAGAATTTGAGCGTGATGAAAAATGGGAAGCTCACCAAAACGCTTATATTTCCTTGGGCTGTGGTGAAATACAAAGGTCAGCAGAGGCCTGTACATCTTTTAAATAAGAAACTCAACGCCAATGTTGAATCTATGATTAATTCCTCAGTACAAAATCTTGAGTATGCTTTTGCGGATGTTTTTCTTAAATTAAGTCGAGAACGGAAAAAGAAAATTGCTGTTTTAAGAAGTAATGGCGAATTAGAAGACAGGTATTTAACTGATTTTTTAAGTAACATAAGTGAGTATTATTTGATTGCACCTTTTTCTCTCGATTCTGTACAGAGACATCCTGAAAAGGTTTTAAAGGAATTACAAAAATTTGACGCCATTATAGAAGCCAAACCCACTGAAGCGTTTACTGATAAAGAGATTTATGTTTTAGATCAATATATTATGAACGGTGGCAAAGCGCTTTGGATGGTTGAAAGTGTTGCTGTTGAAAAGGATAGCTTAAAACAAACAGGTTCAACCATAGCGATGCCAAGGGATTTAAATTTGTTAAATTTATTTTTTAAATATGGTTTACGAATTAATTACGAGCTCATTAATGATGTGTATTCTGCACCAATTTATTTAGCTGCTGGGCAGTCAGAGGAGACGCAATTAAGTCCTTACCCTTGGTTTTATGAGCCACTGGCTAAGTCGCCTTCAAAGCATCCTATTGTCAGTAATATCAATGACGTCAAGTTTGAATTTGCCAATAGTTTAGATACCTTAAAAAATAGCATTTCTAAAACTGTCCTACTACAAAGTTCAGACTTGTCTCGGGCTGAAGATGTGCCAAGAGAAATTAACCTTAATATGATTAATGTGAAACCAACGCCAGAGATGTATCCTACGGGAAATTTTCCTTTAGCTGTTTTATTAGAAGGAGAATTTACCTCGGTATATAAAAATAGAATAACTCCGTTTGAATACAACAACTCAAAAGATAAAAGTATTAAAACTAAACAAATCGTGATAGCCGACGGTGATGTAGTAAAAAATGAAATAGCCAAAGGCGAAGTACTAAGTTTAGGGTTTGATAGATTTACGGGAGATACTTATGGTAACAAAACCTTTTTGACCAATGCTTTAAACTATCTTTTAGGAGATGAAGATTTAGTGAAATTACGCAACAAACAAATCAATATTCCGAAATTGAATTCTGAGAAAATTTTAAATCAATCCACGCTGTGGCAGGTTTTGAATATCGGGCTTGGAATAATACTGATGATGGCTTTTGGCATATTTATGTATTGGTTTAGACTAAAACAATACCGATGAATTTTAAAGTGCTAGCGTCAAGTTTTTCAGGAGACCTTAAAACTGATGCCCTGCATCAAGCCATTTATGCTACAGATGCTTCAGTATATCAACAACGACCAACAGCCGTAGCAATCCCTAAAACACTAAATGACTTAAAACAACTGATAAAATTTGCTTCTGAACACAACACCTCATTAATTCCAAGAGCCGCGGGTACTTCACTGGCGGGACAATGTGTAGGTTCTGGAATCGTGGTTGATACTGGTAAATATTTCACACAAATTTTAAAAATTGATGCTGAAACCAAAACCGTAACTCTTCAGCCAGGAGTGATTAGAGATGAGCTTAATTCAAGATTAAAATCTTATGGTTTGTTTTTTGGGCCAAACACTTCAACTTCTAATCGTTGTATGATAGGAGGAATGGTTGGGAATAATTCTTCAGGTACAACATCTATTCAATACGGCACAACACGTGATAAAATTATAAGCCTAAAATGTATTTTGTCTGATGCAGAGGAAGTTCATTTTAAAACTTTAGCTAAAGAAGAGTTTATAAGCAAAACAAAGCTAGACAATACGGAAGGCAAAATTTATAGCTTTTTTTGGAACTTGATTAATAATGCTGAGTTAACAGAGTCAATAAAAACAAATTACCCTAAACAAAGCATTCATAGGCGTAATACCGGCTATGCTTTAGACGATGTAGTTGAGCAATTTCACCAAACACAAACTATCAATTTGGCGCGTTTTATTTGTGGAAGTGAAGGCACGTTAAGCTTTATAACTGAAATAGAACTTCAGCTTGATGACTTGCCACCAAAACATTCTACACTTGTAGCTGCTCATTTCAAGACAATTGATGAAACTTTATCAGCTGTAAAAACTGCAATGCAACACAATTTGTATGCCTGCGAAATGATGGATGACACCATTTTAGATTGTACAAAAAATCATCTGGAATATAAAAATTATCGTTTTTTTATTAATGGTGAGCCTAAAGCCATATTGTTTTTAGAATTAAAAGCAGAAAATGAAAATGATTTGAGACACAAGGCTGAAACTTTATCTCAAGATTTGAGTACAAAAACGGCTTGTTATGCTCAAGCTGTTTTAAAAGGCGATGATATTGATAAAGCGTTTACCTTGAGAAAAGCAGGACTAGGCTTGTTAGGCAGTATAGTCGGCGACGAAAAAGCAGTGGCTTGCATTGAAGATACAGCTGTAGACCTAGAGGATTTAGATGCTTACATTGCTGATTTTGCTAAATTGATGAAAAAATATAATCAACATCCTGTGTATTACGCACACGCAGGTGCTGGAGAATTACATCTAAGACCAATTTTAAATCTCAAGACTCAAAAAGGGGTAGATGATTTTGTGTCAATTACAAACGAAGTTGCAAAACTTGTTAAGCGCTATAAAGGTTCCTTAAGCGGCGAACACGGCGATGGTATTGTTAGGTCTAACTTTATTGAATTAATGTTAGGCGATACTTGTTACGAAGTATTGAAACAAATCAAAAATACATTTGATCCAAAACATATTTTTAATCCTGGCAAAATTGTTAATCCCTATCCAATAGATAAAAATTTCAGATATGAACCCAAAAGGGAAGAGCCTAAAATTAATAGTTTTTTAAATTTTAAAAAAGAAAAGGATTTACTTCGAGCTGCTGAAAATTGTAATGGCAGTGGTGATTGTAGAAAAACCGAATTATCTGCCGGTAGTATGTGCCCGAGCTATCACGCTACAAAAAACGAACAAGACACCACTAGAGCCAGAGCTAACGCTTTGCGACAGTATCTTACTAAACCTGATACTCTATCAGATAAAGCTATTAAAGGGGTGTTTGATTTATGTATTTCATGTAAAGCTTGTAAACGCGAATGTCCGAGCAATGTTGATGCTACAAGTTTTAAAGCGGAATGGACCTATCAGTATTACAAAACTCATAAAAGACCTATGAGAGATATATTGATTGGCTTTAATGATTCAATCAATAAAATGCTACAACCTGGAGCTGGTATTTATAATTATTTTGTGCAACATAAATTCTGGTCGCATAAAATTAAAAAATCCTTAGGTTTTCATCAAAACAGAAGTCTGCCACAACTTTCTCGGCAAACCTCTTTTAGCTATATAAATAAGAAAAATAAAAAATCAATTACCAGTACATCAATAGTAAAAACAATTTATTTGTTTGTTGATGAATTTACAAATCGATTAGAAAGTGAAATAGCTAAGGATACAATAGAGCTTTTAACCCGTCTTGGTTACGAGGTTAAATATTTAAATAATAAACCCAGCGGTAGAGCTTTGATATCAAAAGGATTTTTAAAGCAAGCCAAAGCTTTGGCTGAATACAACGTCAATTTATATAAAAACGTCATAAGTGAAGAAAAACCTTTACTAGGTATTGAACCTTCAGCAATTTTAAGTTTTAGAGACGATTATTTGAGATTAGTTGATGATGCAATAACCGCAGAAAATTTATCTAAAAATGTATACTTGGTTGAAGAATTTTTAAGTCAAGAAATACAACGCGGTCATATTACATCACATCAGTTTTCAGAAGAGTCTTGTGTTGTTAAATTACATATTCACTGCCATCAAAAAGCCCTTTCAAATTCAAAAATCACTTTTGATGCAATTAATATTATTAAGAATGCTAAAGTTAGTGTCATTCCTTCAGGCT
>JASMTR010000023.1:0-9987 GCA_041694175.1 Bacteroidales bacterium | reverse complement strand
TCTTCTTTAGATGAAAATATCGTCATCGAACTCCTGCTGAACAAAAATGACAAAGATTATCCTGATGTTGTTGTGGTGGTTAGTGATATTGAAAATCTCAAACGAAACCTATTACTTTTTACCCAAATTAAAGACCTTGGAATTCCTACAATTTTAGCCATCAATATGGCGGATAGAATGGACAGAAAAGGGATTAGTCTTGACGTCCCCAAGCTTGAAACACAACTCAAAACCAAAATTGCACTTATTAGTGCTAGAAAAAAAACAGGATTTGACAATCTTAAAAATCTTATTGCAAATTACAAACAAATTTCTACGGAAGCCTGCTGCAATGCGTCAAGAGTAGACACAGAATATTTTGATAATCTCAAAAAAACTTTTCCTAATCAAAACACTTATAAACTTTGGTTAGTCATTACTCAAGATGCTAATTTTGGTAACTTAGATCGAAATCAAATCAAAAGTAAAACCAAAAGTTTTGAACCCAAAAGTAAGTCTGAACTCAAGCGCTTACAGCAAAAGGAAATCATAGCACGATATACCTTTATCAATGATACGCTAAAATCGACCTTAACAAAAGATATCAATGCGGCAAAAGGTTTGCGAGCAAGTTTAGACCGTTTATTAATGCATCGCATTTGGGGTTATCTCATATTTGCAGTGATTTTACTTTTAATTTTTCAAGTCATTTACGATTGGGCAGCCTATCCTATGGACTTTATTGATGAAAGTTTTGCACATTTTAGCGAATGGACAAAACACACTTTGCCTGCTGGGCAGTTTACAAATTTAATTGCTGAGGGTATTATCCCTGGCATTGGCGGCATTGTGATTTTTATTCCACAAATTGCCTTTTTGTTTCTTTTCATTAGCATACTCGAAGAAAGTGGTTACATGAGTCGCGTGGTTTTTCTTACCGATAAAATTATGAAGAAATTTGGGCTCAGCGGAAAAAGTATCGTGCCTTTAGTGTCAGGGACTGCCTGTGCTATTCCGGCCGTGATGGCATCGAGAAATATTGAAAACTGGAAAGAACGGCTCATCACTATTTTGGTCATTCCATTCACGACCTGCTCTGCAAGATTACCAGTTTATCTCATTATTATAGCCTTAGTGATTCCAGATGAAAGTTTTCTTGGCGTGTTTAACTATCAAGGTTTAGTTTTATTGCTACTGTATTTTATTGGATTTGGCATGGCTGTGTTTTCAGCTTGGCTGCTTCACAAAATCATGAAAACTTCCCAAAAGACTTATTTTGTAGTTGAAATGCCAAATTATAAAGTGCCTATAGCCAAAAATGTTTTGATCACAGTTCTCGATAAAACTAAATCATTCGTCTTTGGTGCAGGTAAAATCATTTTAGCTATTTCTATTATTTTATGGGTTTTAGCCAGTTATGGCCCTAATGAAAAATTCAAAAATGCAGAAGACATTGTCAAAACCGAAGTAAAAACTGAAAACTTAGATTTAACACAAGAAGAGTTAGATACTAAAATTTCATCTTACAAATTAAGACATTCTTATATTGGTTATATGGGAAAAGGCATTGAGCCTATAGTTCAACCTTTAGGTTATGATTGGAAAATTGGAATAGCCGTCATCAGCTCTTTTGCAGCTCGAGAAGTTTTTGTAGGAACACTCGCCACGATTTATAGCGTAGGTAGCGAAAATGAAGAGACTATAAAACAACGGATGTCTAAAGAAGTGAATCCGATTATAGGCGGAAAACTATTCAACTTTGCCAGCGGTATTAGTTTGTTATTGTTTTATGCCTTTGCCATGCAGTGTATGAGCACACTTGCTGTGGTAAAACGCGAAACTAATACTTGGAAATGGCCGATCTTTCAACTTGTTTTTATGACAGGTTTTGCTTATATTGTGTCATTGATTGCATATCAATTACTAAAATAAATAGAATGTCACACTGAGCGCAGTCGAAGTGTGATTAATTAAAATATTATGAACATTCAAGACATCTTAGTTTGGATAACGTTTATAGCAGCTATTGGTTTTTTAGTTAAAAAATTCTTCTTTAAGAAAAAAACTAAAAAGGCATGTGGACAGAATGATTGTGGTTGCTAAGTATTAAACCCGAATTATGCATTAGAAAATCTATTACGGCTTGAAACTACTTCAAAATCAACACTTCATTGGTGTTTTCAGATTCACCATAGCGGTGCTATGCTAAATCTTCCAAATCACCTGATTTTATTGTATTTTAAATCCTCATCACAAAGTTCTAATGCATAATTCGGGTTAAACGGCTTCAAACTCGACAACATCAAAACTATCTATACTAGCCCTCAATTTGTCACCTTTTCCTATTTCAGTCATTGGCCCTAAAGCGCCAGACAAGACGATTTCACCTGCTTGTAATGGTTGTTTGAATTTTTGCATAGTTTGAGCCAACCATAATACAGCTTTAAGTGGATTTCCCATACAGGCTTGACCTGTGCCTTCAGAAATGAGACTGTCATTTTTAAACATTTTCATTTCACAGTTGACCATATCAATTTTAGATAAATCTATTTTTTTTGAACCCAAAACAAAATGACTTGCAGACGCATTGTCGGCTATGGTATCAGTGATTTTGATATCCCAATTTTTAATGCGGCTACCTACAATTTCTATCGCAACAACGGCATAATCAATGGTATTTTTTACATCATTAAAAGTGATTTGATCAGCTTCTATATTCTCTTTTAAAACAAAAGCCCATTCAGCTTCTGCTTTGGGTTGCATGAGGTTTTTAAAATCAATTTTTTCGTGATTTTCAATTTGCATTGTTTTAGTCAGCACCCCAAAATCAGGTTCATCAACACCGAGTTGTTCTTGAACGGCAAAGGAGGTTAAGCCGATTTTTTTACCAACTAATTTAGCGCCTTTTGCTATTTTTTTTTGAGTAACAAGCTGCTGTATTTCGTAGGCGGCTTCAATATTTCTTTCATTAGTAAACGCTGTCCGAATGGGTGGAATTGTTTGTTTTTCAATTTCAGCAGTGTAGAGTTGTTGAGCTATAAATTCTAAATTTTTCATTTGATAATTTTTCTCTGTGAGCTTAGCGAAAGCCTTTGTGTGCTCTGTGTGAAACACACTACAAATCCTTCTCCCGCATTTCGTCTAGCTTTTTTTTATCAAGAACATAATCTTTAATATCTTTTCCTTTCCAGCGGTGATACAAAAACAAAGGCATAAAAATAAACGAGCTAAATAAAACTGAAAGTCCTATAATCTTATCGCCCAATTCAGGATTGGCTTCTATAATTTTGATATAAAATCCCGTGCCAAAACCACCGAGCATCACAATAAAACAAATCCACAATACAATTTTCATAACTAAAATTTTACTGAATACTCAAATCTACTAATTTATCACGATACGCTGTGAGCATTTTAGATTTTGATATAAATCCAACATATTTTCCTTCTCTGACGACAGGCAAATTCCACGCGTCGGTTTCTTTAAATTTTCGCATCACATCTTTAGCGTTGCAGTCTGTGAGTTCTATTACATCTGGTGCAGTTTGCATTAAATCACTGACAAAAACCTCCTGATATAAATCTTGTTTAAACATCAGTGTTCTGATATCATCCAGAAGTAGAATTCCTTTAAATTTTCCTTGCTGGTTTGTCACGGGAAAAATGTTTCTTGAAGATTTTACTACGCCTTCATTTACAACATTTTCCAAAGACATATCAATTCGCAAAATGACAAAATTACGTTCAATTAATTGATTGATTTCTAACAAACTCAACACAGTTTCATCTTTATCGTGCGTCACAAGTTGCCCACGTTGAGCTAACTCAATATTATAAATGGAATGTTTCTGAAACCGATGACTTATGCCATAAGAAATGGCGACACAAATCATCAGCGGAATGAATAAATTATAACCCGAAGTGATTTCTGCAATCAAGAAAATTGCTGTTAGTGGAGCGTGCATCACGCCAGACATTAAGCCAGCCATACCGACGAGGGCAAAATTATTATCAGATATGGAATTCGACAGCAAATCGAATTGCTTGACGATGAGCGCATAACAAGTTCCTATGATACTGCCTATAAACAATACTGGAGCAAAAATTCCACCAACACCACCAGAAGCAATGGTCACCGAAGTAGCTATGATTTTGAAAATCATGACTAAGAATAAGAAACCAATAAAAAACCACAGATTATTCCATCCCAAATTGAGTTTAGAATTTAGCCAAAACGAGTTATCACCAGACAACAACTGATTGACAAAAGGATAACCTTCTCCGTAAAGTTGAGGAAAAACAAAAATCATCAGTCCTAAGAGTAAGCCACCGATTATTGCGCGTTTTAATCGAGACGAAATCTTTTCAAAAAGACTAAAGGTGAACGTATAGATTTTTACAAATAGCAATGAAAACCCCGCACAAATTACAGCTAAAATGACATAATACAACACATCCTGAATTTGAAAAGCCGAAGTCACTTGTGGCTGCAAAATAATATCTGAACCAAAGAAAAAATAAGAGGTTAAAATAGCTGATACTGAAGCCACCAAGAGAGGAATCATAGATACCAAGGTCAAGTCTAAGGCAAAAATTTCGATAGCAAAAATTATTGCGGCAATGGGGGCTTTAAACAAAGATGACATCGCCCCAGCGGCAGCACAACCTATTAATAAAGTTCTTGTGGCTTGATTCACTTTAAAATAGCGAGACAATATTGAACCCAATCCCGCACTGGTCGCCACAGTTGGAGACTCTAAACCCGCCGACCCCCCTAAACCAACGGTTAGCGGTGCTGTGATTAGCGAAGCATAACTTTGTATGGTTTTTACAAAACCTTTTCGTTGAGAAATAGCAAAAAGTGTGGATGAAATCCCTTGACCAATCCGAGCTTTTAAAATGTGATTTAAAATTAGGTAGGTCAATAAAAGACCGATAAAAGGAAAAATAAAATAATACACTTGTTCAAAGGTAAAAAGTAGTCCTTTTTCAACCCAGTCTTGAAGTAAATAGGCTAAATTTTTGAGGGTCACAGCGACCAAACCTGCAGCAAAACCAATTAAAGCACTTAGAATTACAACAAATTGATGGTGAGAAAGATACTGCTCCTTCCACTTGATGATTTTGAATAATATTTTTTGACTCTTGTATTTTTTCATGTTGCTATTGAACAAAAAAACAATACAAAGTTATGGTATTTGGGTCTTAAATAATGTGTTTTAGCTAAACACTAAAAAAATAATTTATTTTATGTTTTGGATATTAACTATTAACCGTAACACTATGATCAGTAAATTCTGAAGAGGATGGACTGAAAACCGTATCGACCATTTTGTATTCAGATGTTACTGAAGAAGAATTAATCGAAACTAAAACGTATCCTCTATTCGCTAAGTTTGCGTAGTTCATTTCATCGACTAAAAAAGTTAAGGCATCTTCAAAACCTGCAATCACGTTTGGGTCACCTCCGAGCACTTCGCCAATACCTGGTGAGCTTACAGAACTGGTTGCTATTTCTTTTGCCACTAAATTTCCACTGGCATCTTTTAAATCGTTTTCCCAAGCATTGTGGGTGTCTCCTGCCAATACCACAACATTTTTGTTAGCAAAAGCCGCATAAACCGCTTCTCTTTCTGTTGGGTAACCATCCCAGGCATCAAGATTAAATGGTAAGACATTTTCAACTCTTTCAATCTCTTCAGCGGTTAAAGTAGGATCGCCTTGAAGCATGCGGGTTTTAATTACAATTAACTCTTGAAAAGTTTGATTGATTAGAGCAAGTTGTTCTGGACTTGGTGAACTCCCTGATTGAGCTAAGAGAACAGCAATTTCTAAGGGTAATAAAAACTTAGTCATAAGCACTTGTTGACCGATGATTTGCCAGTTTGTTGAGCTGTTATTCAATTCATTTTGAAACCAATTGAGTTGGGTTGACCCTAAAATAGTTCTACTTGGATTTAGCAAGTCATTTTGAAAACTAACCGCATCAAAATTTCCTTGATTATCAAAATAATTTGAATAACTGAGTTGTTGATTTCGACCAATAATTCTAGTATCCAACATCATTAAATCTGCTAAATTTCCAAAGTTTAATTTGCGATATATCAAACTATTATCAGTAGAGGTTAATGGTAAATATTCACTGTAAGCTTGAAGCGCATCTTGTTTTCTAGTGTCGAAATTGCCTTCAGAACTTTGATGATTTTCAGCGCCATCGGTGTAAGCATCATTGGCTACTTCGTGATCATCCCAAACGGTAACAAATGGTTTTTTTCTGTGAAGCTCTTTTAAATCTTCGTCCTGTCTATATTGACGGTAACGTTGTCTATACTGTTCTAAATTTAATATTTCTGCGTCAGGACTATGTGTTCTACCAGCTGATTCCGTAAATCCAGGAATTGTTCCAAACTCACCACCTGCATATTCATAAATATAATCTCCTAAGTGAACCACCACATCTGCACTTGAGTTCGCTATGGATCTATAAACATTAAAAAATCCGGATTGGAAATTTGAGCAGCTTACTACTGCCATAGACAATTCATTTATGTTGGTTGAAGGTGTAAAAGTTTCACCAACCGTAGAAACTGTCTCATCAACAACGTTGATAAATCTGTAATAAAGTTTAAGTCCAGCGTCAAGATTTTCTATCTGAATAGCCGCAGTATAATCTCTTGCAGAATCAGTAGCGACTTCACCTGATCGTAATATGTTTTCAAATTGTTGGTCAGTAGAAATTTGCCAAACTAAAGAAGCAGAAGGCCTTGAAGTGGTGTAGCGTGTCCAAATGATGACCTGATTAGACTGAGGATCAAAACTGGCTACGCCTTCGTTAAAATTATCACTGGTTAAATTTTGTGGAATTCTTGAACTACTCAAATCATCATCATTACTACAACTCAAGAAATTCGGAACGATTAAAATTCCAGCTGTGGCCAAAAGGGATTGTCTGAGAAACGATCTTCTATCTGCTTTTTTCATAGTCTATATTTTTGTTCAAATATAGAGATGATGTCAGCTATTGTATTTTACAAAAAAGTTATCAAATTGAAAGGCAATATGTAATTAAGGTTAATTTTATTAAAATGAAATTCTAATTTAGAAAATTGATTTAAAATTTATAAACAAGTATATTAATGGATTAGTAACTAATCAGTCTACTTTAAGCATTGATAGTAAAATTCTTATTTCACGCAAAGGTCACAAAGGAAAAACGCAAAGAATCGCAAAGTTATGATTAATAGCTATTTACGAATTTGTTGCCTTTGAAAAAGACTTAGCGGTTTTGCAGGAAAAATTGTATAAAATAATGATAATGAGATATTTGAATCTTTTGATTTAACGATATTTTTACACTGACTAGTTACAATTGTTTAAGTCAATAAGATATTTTAAATAGAGTTTATCTTTTATAATCAAGTAATACATCTGTTCCTAAATATTTATCTTCTTTATTGGTGATCCATTTTCTATACTTAGGCATTTTAATTCCACTTATAGTTTCAATATCACTGAGTAAAATATATTCGCCATCATTTTTTGATTCATCTTTAAAAAATTGATAAGCTTCTAATGCATAAGTTTTTGGATTGAAATAAAAATACCAAACATCACTTCCAACATTTTCTTTATAGTTAACCTTTAAGGTTAAATACGATTTAGAATTTAGTGTTTTTGTCTCAATTTTGGGGCTAATAATTGTGCCCTCATCTTTTAATTTCATTGGTAAGCCATAAAGATAAGTATAGTAGTTTTTGTACATTTTAGCCCTTTTGCAATTGAGGTTATATTTTTGTTTTAAACTGTCTGAGAGGTTTTCATTATTGTTGATGCTAAGCTTGCATTTGTTTTTATGCAATTCATATAAAATCGTATCATTGTCTTTATTGACTAAAAGACTGAAATATTCATTTAAAATATCAATCTTAACTTTGCTCATTCTTTGTGAGCCGTTGGGCATTTTCAGCTGTATTAATAGTGAATCATTAAATGACTCCCAACGGTTTTGAGGATCGTGATAAGCAATAGACTTATCTAAAACCTGCTCTGCAGTTAAATTTTGTGAAATGCTTTCAAAGCAAACAACTAAAAATACAAGTATTAAAAATTTATTCATTCTTTTGAATATTTAACTCAAGACCTAATTCTTTCAATTGATCATCACCTAAAGTCGCTGGCGCATCAATCATCACATCTCGACCCATGTTGTTTTTTGGAAAAGCAATAAAATCTCTAATACTTTCCTGTCCGCCAAGAATAGCCACCAATCGGTCTAAACCAAAGGCAATACCACCATGTGGAGGCGCACCGTATTCAAAGGCATCCATCAAAAAACCGAATTGTTTTCGGGCTTCGTCTTCGCTAAAACCTAATAAATTCAACATCTTGCTTTGCATCTGTTTATCGTGAATTCTTATAGAGCCACCACCGATTTCGTTACCATTCAACACCAAATCATAGGCATTGGCACGAACTTCGCCTGGAGATGTTTCCAATAATTCTGCATCTTCTGCTTTTGGAGAAGTAAACGGATGGTGCATGGCGTGAAAGCGTTGCGTGTCCTCATCCCATTCTAATAGTGGGAAATCTACGACCCAAAGTGGTGCAAATTCGTTAGGTTTTCTCAAGCCTAAACGATTACCCATTTCCATTCTCAAAGCACTGAGTTGAGCACGAGTCTCGTTAGCCTTTCCAGAAAGCACAGCGATGAGGTCACCAGGTTGAGCATTGGTTTTTTCAGCCCAAGCTTTTAAATCTTTGTCATCATAAAATTTATCCACCGAAGATTTGAAACTGCCGTCTTCATTCAATTTGACGTAAACCATTCCTTTAGCCCCAACCTGCGGACGCTTGACCCAATCGATTAACTTATCAATTTCTTTTCTGGAGTAACTCGCTCCGCCGGGAATAGCAATACCGACCACTAATTCCGCTTCGTTAAAAATTTTAAAATCTTTATGTTGAGCGACCTCGTTCAATTCACCGAACTTCATGCCAAAACGGATATCCGGCTTATCGTTACCATAAGTCTTCATGGCGTCTTCGAAAGTCATTCTGGGAAATTCTTCTACCTTAATCCCATGTGTCTTTTCGATGAGGTGTTTGGTTAAGCCTTCAAAAGTGTTCAGGACATCTTCTTGTGTAACAAAAGACATTTCGCAGTCTATTTGAGTAAACTCGGGTTGTCTGTCAGCTCTTAAATCTTCATCACGAAAACATTTTACAATCTGAAAGTATTTTTCTAATCCACCAACCATCAACAACTGCTTAAAAGTTTGTGGCGATTGTGGTAAGGCGTAAAACTGTCCTTCATTCATTCGGCTTGGGACAACAAAATCTCTCGCCCCCTCAGGAGTAGATTTGATGAGGTAAGGCGTTTCGACCTCAACAAAATCTTGTTCTGACAAATAATTTCTCACCGCCATACTCACCTGACTTCTAAAAATCAATTTTTGCTTTACAGGATTTCTGCGAATGTCTAAGTAACGGTATTTCATGCGTAGCTCCTCGCCACCATCAGTTTGGTCTTCGATAGTAAATGGCGGTAATTTAGACGTATTTAAAACCACTAAATCTTGGACTAAAATTTCAATTTCACCGGTTGAAATGTCCTTGTTTTTAGATTCGCGTTCAATGACTTGTCCTTCAATTTGAATCACGCATTCACGTGATAATTCACTGGCTTTGTAGAGAATAGCTTTTGGTGTTCTTTCGGTGTCAAAAACCAATTGCGTGATGCCATAACGGTCTCTTAAGTCAACCCAAACGATAAAACCTTTGTCTCTAATTTTCTGAACCCAACCTGAAAGTTTGACGTTTTGGTTGAGATGATTGATATTTAATTCGCCGTTGTTATGCGTTCTATACATTTGGATTAATTTTTAAAAACTTTTGCAAAAATAAGCAAGATGAGAGAATTAAACTCCAAATAATAGATGAAAAGCAAGACATTCATAAGATAATAATTGAATAAATAATACAAATTTTCAAAACTTAAAGTGTATAATT
>JASMTR010000022.1:0-37244 GCA_041694175.1 Bacteroidales bacterium | reverse complement strand
ACTAATAACACAAATACACTTTTAACCTAAATATTACGTTTGTTTTTCATTATAAAGCCTAATTTCGATACTCCCGACTTAATTCGGGATTCTTCGTTTTACTCAGAAAAACCACTCAATTTGACGGCTTTATAAAATTAGGTTATTTAAATCGAACTCAGGTTAATAATTGTAGGTTCCTTATTTTTATTATAAAAGACTAGATTTTGTTTTTTTAAGGAGAAATAGGGTTTTATTTTTGCTCCTATGTTAAAGCGGTATTTTATACAATGTTCATTTTTTGGTCAAGACTATGTAGGCTGGCAAAAACAACCAAATCAAAAAAGTGTACAATCTACTATCGACGAGGCCTTATCAACCGTTTTACAAGAACAAATTGAAGTGATGGGCGCTGGCAGAACCGATACAGGCGTTCACGCCAAATTTTTTATTGCGCATTTTGATACAACGCAAAATTTAAATGATTTAAAAAATTTAATTTACAAAATTAATACGGTTTTACCCGCTGACATTGCTTTTCAAAATATTTATAATGTTGAAGCTCATAATCACGCGCGTTTTGATGCATTATCCAGAAGTTATCAATATCGTATTTGCACCAAAAAAAATCCATTTGAAACTCATTCATCTTATTACATCAAAAATGATTTAGATGTTAAACTTATGCATAAGTGTGCTCAACGCTTATTAGATTTTTCTAATTTCAAAAGTTTTAGTAAAGTCAAAACTGCTGTAAACACTTTTGAATGTGATGTGATGAAAGCCGATGTAATCAAACAAAACAACCTTGTGGTTTTTAATATTACAGCCAATCGTTTTTTGCGTAATATGGTTAGAGCTATTACTGGAACTTTAATTGACGTTGGTTTAGGAAAAACAACTTATAAAGATTTTATTAACATCATTCAATCTCAAGACCGCCGTAAGGCAGGAAAATCTGTTCCAGCCCATGGGCTATATCTTACAGGCATTAAATATCCTTATATATTAAAATCTATTTATGAGCAAGACTAATACAGGCAAAGCATTTGACATTAGGTTATTTAAAAGGGTTTTGGCCTTTACCAATCCGTATAAAAAAACCTTCTATTTTGTTTTGTTTTCAGCCATTGCTCTAGCAGGCTTGAGCATGCTGAGACCACATTTTTTGGGTCTAATTGTGGATAACGCCCTTCCTGAAGGCAATAAGGAATTGTTATTAGAATTAATTGTTTGGATGCTTCTGGTATTGATGGGCGAAGTGATTTTTCAACTGTCTTTCATTTATTTTGCCAATTGGTTGGGGCAAGAAGTCATTAGAGATATACGAGTCAAGCTTTTTGAACACATGATTAATTTCAAAAAGCAATATTTTGACACCTCAGCTGTTGGCCGCCTAGTTACTCGGGCTGTAAGCGATATCGAAACTATAGCTAGTATTTTCAGCCAAGGATTGTTTATGATTTTAAGTGATTTGCTTAAAATGATAGCCGTCTTGTTGTTTATGTTTTACAAAAGTTGGCAACTGACTCTACTAGTAATTACTGTTTTGCCTTTTGTGTTTATTGCAACAAGGATTTTTCAACGCAAAATGAAAATCGCTTTTGAAGAAGTGCGTACGCAAGTTTCAAATTTAAACTCATTTGTCCAGGAGCGTCTTACAGGGATGAAAATCGTTCACATCTTTAACCGTGAGCGCAAAGAGTATAATAAGTTTAAAGATATCAACAACAAACACAAAATCGCCTGGAATAAAACTGTACTCTATAATTCTATCTTTTTTCCTATTGCAGAAATGTCCATTTCGGTCACTATAGGTCTATTGGTCTGGTTTGGTGGTTTACGTGTTGTAGAATCAGACACTTTAAGCTTAGGTATTATTGTAGCTTTTATAGAATATATACGAATGCTATTTGCCCCACTAAGACAAATTGCGGATAAGTTTAACTCACTACAAATGGGAATGGTGGCAGCCAATCGTGTGTTTGGCATATTAGACACCAAATCCTACATTGCCAACACAGGGGAGCTACAACCTCAAAACCTCAAAGGCAAAATAACCTTTGACAACGTCAGGTTCAGCTACGTGAAAGACGAAGAAGTTTTAAAGGGCATTTCTTTACAAGTGCAACCTGGAGAAACTATTGCTATTGTTGGCGCCACTGGAGCCGGTAAAAGCACAGTGATTAATCTCTTAACCCGATTTTACGACATCAATAGTGGCCAAATTTTAATTGACGACCAAGATATCAAAAACTACGAGCTCAAATCTCTACGTAAATCCATTGCTGTAGTGCTTCAGGACGTATTTTTATTTGCAGAAAGTATTTTGTACAACATCACTTTACATGAAGACAAAATAACCAAACAAGATGTTATTGAGGCCGCAAAATCTATTGGAGTCCACGATTTCATTATGTCTTTACCAAACGGATATGATTACAACGTCAAAGAACGTGGCGCCATGTTATCATCTGGACAGCGCCAGCTCATTGCCTTTTTAAGAGCTTACGTTTGTAAGCCAAGTATTTTGATTCTTGACGAAGCTACTTCATCTATTGACAGCTATAGTGAGCAGCTCATACAAAATGCTACGGATAAAATCACCCAAGACCGAACATCAATCATCATTGCCCACCGATTAGCTACAGTTAAAAATGCAGATAAAATTATCGTTATGGATCAAGGGCAAATTATAGAGACAGGTACACATAACAATTTGCTAAAAAACTCTGAGGGTTATTACACAAAACTATATCAGGCACAATTTGAAAGTGAAGAAAATATAGTTAGTACCTAATTTTTTAATTTACTTAAATCATAATATTTTAAATAAAAGAAGCCCATAAAATTAAATTATGGGCTTTTCTTTAACTTATTAAAACTGATATTTAAGGTTTATTAACCATTCATAGACACTAAAAACTCTTCATTGCTTTTAGTCTGCTTGACACGATCATTTATAAACTCCATGGCTTCTATAGGATTCATATCACTTAAATATTTTCTTAAGACCCACATTTTTTGAAGGGTATTTTCATCAAGTAAGATATCATCTCGACGTGTGCTTGAAGCATTAAGATCAATGGCTGGAAATATTCTTCGATTGGCAATTTTGCGATCTAACTGCAATTCCATATTTCCTGTGCCTTTAAATTCTTCAAAGATCACTTCATCCATTTTTGAACCTGTATCAATAAGTGCTGTGGCTATGATAGATAATGAACCGCCGCCTTCTATATTTCTCGCTGCACCAAAAAAGCGTTTTGGCTTGTGCAATGCGTTGGCATCTACACCACCACTTAACACTTTACCGCTTGCAGGCTGAACCGTGTTGTAAGCTCTAGCTAAACGTGTAATAGAATCTAATAGAATAACTACATCATGTCCACATTCTACTAGTCTTTTTGCTTTCTCAATCACAATATTGGCCACTCTAACATGCTCATGTGCTTCTTTATCAAAAGTAGAAGCTACAACTTCACCTCTTACATTACGTTGCATATCGGTAACCTCTTCAGGGCGTTCATCAATCAGTAAAACAATTTGATACACTTCAGGATGATTAGCAGCAATAGCATTGGCTACATCTTTAAGCAACATCGTTTTACCTGTTTTAGGCTGAGAAACTATCATCCCTCTTTGACCTTTGCCTATAGGTGAAAACATATCGATAATCCGAGTAGAAATCGTTGAATCTTTGTCGGCAATATTTAACTTTTCCTGAGGAAATAATGGCGTTAAATGTTCAAAAGATACGCGATCTCTGACCACTTTAGGATCTATACCATTTATCTTTATAATTTTAATTAAGGGAAAATATTTTTCACCTTCTTTTGGCGGTCTTACTTCACCGAGAACAGTATCTCCTGTTTTTAAACCAAAAAGTTTGATTTGTGATTGTGACAAATAAATATCATCAGGAGATGATAAATAATTGTAGTCTGATGATCTCAAAAATCCGTAACCGTCTTGCATAATATCCAAAACCCCTTCAGACTCAATTAAAGCGTCAAACTCATAGTTTGGGTGTCTGTACTTATTCTTGTTTTGAGAATGATCTGATTGATTATTCTTATTATGAGATGGTTTAGAATCAGAATTTGGATTGTCTGAATTCTGGTCTTTAGCTTTTGGTTGAGATGACTTAGAGTTATTTTGCCTATTGTCATTTCGACTTTTATCTTGAGCAGTTTGTTTAGGCCTTTGTTGTTTTGGACTAGGAGATTTTTGGCTTTCATTATTTTGGGATGATGTCGGATTCTTTTTCGGCGCACTTTTAGTCGATTTGGCTTTTGTGTCGAGGTTACTATCCTGCTTAGGTTTAACCTTATCGTTACTTTCACTTCTCCTTGAAGGTGATGGCTTAGATTTAGATGGGACAGATTTCTGTTTTGAAGCTTGAGCAGGACTACCTTTAGACGAGCTCTCTTTAGCAGATTTGTTATCTGTTGCAGATCCATTCTTTTGTTTTTCCAGATAAGCTTTTACATCTTGTGGGTTTGTAGCTTGAAAGTCTAAAATTTTGTAAACTAAGTCGAGCTTTTTAAGTCCTCTAAATTTTGGAATAGATAATTCTTTAGAGATGTGTTGTAATTCAGTCAATTTTTTTGACTTTAAATCTATGATTTCAAACATGTATATAAAAAAGGTTTGTTGTTAGCAATTGTAAAATTGTTCAATTTAATTCAGGAAGAAAATTTTTGTTGAAAATGAATGATAAGTTGTGTATGAGATACATGCAACTTTGCAATGCAATTATACAACTTTATTTTGTTTTCCCTATAATATTTCAAAAATAATCCTCTATTTTTGCATTCAAATTAACTTAAATATGATTCAACGCATTCAAAGTGTGTACTTGTTTTTAGTAATTTTATCCAATGCTATTGCTGCATTTACTATGGGTGAATTACTCAACAAAGTTGCTAGTTTTATTGAAAACTTTGAAATTGAATACGTTATCTATTTTGTGTTAATTGCTGTGTTGTCGCTATGGAGTTTAATTACTTTCAAAAAACGAAGTTTTCAACTCAAAATAGGACGACTCAATTTATTTTTGAACTTTGTCGCCTTAGGCTTTTTGACATATTGGTTGCTAATTCTACCTGGAGAAATTAATTTTTCTGAGAAAGGTATTGGGCTAGTCACACCCGTCATTTCTATCGTTTTTATTGTTTTGGCTCAAAAGGCCATCAAAAGGGATGATGAGCTCGTAAAATCTGCTGACCGATTCAGATAGCCTTTGCCTTAGTATATTAGTGCAACCCTGACGATTCTGTCAGGGTTTTTTTATTGAATATAAATTGGAGTAACCAAGACATTTCTGTCAGGTTTTTTGTTTCAAAATGGGTTGACTTCAAAAGGATACCGCAACTCTAAGGGGTTCTGTCAAGGTATTTATAGGCAATATCTATACCTCATAATTTCAATCAACTTCTAATCGTATGACGCTAATTCAATTTTCATTATATTGCATTTAAATTAAGTCTATGAGATTTCACACTCGAAAATGGATCAAGCCCGAAGACCTCAACCCTAACGGCACCTTATTTGGCGGTCGATTATTAGAATGGATAGACGAAGAAGCGGCTCTTTATGCCATTATTCAGCTTGAAAACCACAAAACCGTTACCAAATATATTTCAGAAATTGATTTTGTAAGTTCGGCTAAACAAGGCGAAATTGTAGAAATTGGCATTGAAGTTGTCAAATTTGGCAAGGCATCACTTACGTTAAAATGTGAAGTCCGCAACAAAATGACAAGACAAACCATTATTAAAGTTGACAAAATAGTCATGGTCAGTTTAGATGAAGAAGGCAAACCTAAACCACACGGCAAAAACAAAGTTGAATTTGTAAAGGACCGCCTTAATGATTCATAAAACTGCTAATTTATCGGAAATGATGCCCACTGAGCCGAGTCAATTGGTGTCTATGCAGAGCCGAAGTCACACTTTCAACCAGACTTAAACAATTCGCGCCCTTGCCATTGGCCTTTTACTTTATAGACTTGAAACCGCGAAAACAATTCCTCTTTATACCAATTGTATTGTCGCGTCATGCTAATGGCTTTGCGATGTTCTTGACTTTTGTAAGCATAAGCTTTGGCAAAATTCATATCTTTCCATAAACTTAAAGTGGCCATTTCCCAAATCGGAAATTCACCAAAACCTTTGGTATACACCAAGCCATCAGCATTTGCAATTGGTCGCTGAGCCTTTGGCACGTATCGCCAAAATCGCTTCAGTTGGGATGTCTTGATGCTCGCTCGTGTAATAATAGCCACACCTATAGGATTTTCACTTAAATCGGAATGTGTTTTAAACGGTTGCTGCTTAGACCAAAACCCATGCACAGTAATCGATTTTAAATACAAACAACACAAGCTATCTGCGTGATATTGGTATAAATTTATCAACTCAGAAGTTTCAAAAAACTTTTCAGCGCTAGCTTCATCATCCCAAACCTGAAGTAAAGCATAAACCGACCAATCAGGCTGTGGCTTAAAACCGTCTTTACCGCTTCCTAAAAGTTTATAAAATTGCAACCCTTCAACCGATTTCAAATAGGGCTTAGCCATTTGCATCATTTTCAATGCCCAAAATTTATGAGCGAACCCGTTATAATGTAATAAACACAATGTCGTGATTTGTTTCATCAATTATAATTTGGGCGGCTAAACCGGTCTTTTCGCTTGTAGTTCTTCACCACTGGTCGCAAAACGAAGTTTGCACAAAATAGCTTCCGTTGGTCGCTTTTTGAGCAAGTCGTTTTAAATGCGCCCATTAGCCAAGAAGCTACCACTACAATACCTGCCGCAGTTTTGAGGAATATATAACATTATAGTAAATAAATTATCTAAATCAGTAAAAATTCCAACACAATTTTACAAATTGTTTTGCTCGTAAAAAACAAATTTGAATTTAGCTAAATCAAATATATCCTATATCTTTACTTCAAAATTGTAAACCATGAAATATAACTTTTTGCTTCATCTGTTCACATTATCTTTTTTCTTAAACATATCAGCTCAAGACACTGACATTGAATCTATTAAATCTCATCTTGAATATTTATCTTCTGATGATTTAAACGGTAGGTTGACTGGCTCTGACGGCATAGAGAAAGCTGCAACATTCATATCGAAATACTTTCAAGAAATTGGCATAAAACCTTATTATGAATCTTACCAAGACACGTTTTATCTCAAAAAACAAACGGTTGCTTATAATGTTATCGGACATATTGAAGGCAACGATCCAATTTTAAAAAATGAACCTCTTATTATTGGTGCTCATTTTGATCACATCGGAAACATAAAAGCCGAAGATGGCGACAGTATTGCAAACGGCGCTAATGACAACGCTTCAGGAACTGTTGCTGTGATGCAGTTGGCCAAAGCCTTGAAAGACAGCAAGCCCAACCGCCCTATTTTATTCGTACTTTTTGACGCCGAAGAACAGGGTCTATTAGGTTCTAAATATCTCGCTGAAAAACTCAAAAGCGAAGACGTCAATCCTTATGTGATTTTTAATATTGAGATGGTTGGTGTTGCCATGCGTGACAAACCCCAACAGGCCTATCTCACTGGTTTTGAAAAATCAAATTTTGCTGATGTTTTTAATGGTTATGCCGAACAAGAAGCTTTAGTTTTTTTACCGCAAGCCAAAGAATATCGCCTCTTTAAACGCAGTGACAATTATCCTTTTTTTCAAAGTTTTGAAATTCCTGCACACTCCGTATCTACATTTGATTTTACTAATTATAGCTATTACCATCACGTAGATGACGAAGCTCAACTGCTCAACCCAGAACACATCCAAAGTTTAGTAGATTTATGGGCAGAACCACTTTTGAAAATAGCAAATCATTCAGAAAAACTTATTAAACTCAAAAATTAATGTCTAAACATATTATCATCACAGGCACAAGTCGTGGCATTGGTTTTGAACTGGTTAAAATTCTATCAAGCCAAGGCCATCATATTTATGCCTTATCTAGAAATTCAAAGCCCGTTGCTGAGCTGAATCTCGAAAACGTGTACAGCTTATCTTGCGACCTTAGTAATGAATTATCAATTGGTAATTCTATTAAAGAAATAAAAACTCAAACCTCTCAAGTTGATATTTTAATTCATAATGCTGGTCAATTCCTCAACCAGCCTTTCGAAAAAACAAATATTGCTGATGTAAAAGCAGTTTATGAAACCAATGTTTTTGCTGTTTTTAATTTAACTTCAAAGCTTTTAAACACTTTTTCAAAAATAAACCATACCGTTAACATTTCCAGTATGGGCGGCATTCAAGGCAGTGTGAAGTTTCCAGGCCTTTCTGCTTATAGCTCAAGTAAAGCTGCATTGATTGGTTTAACAGAACTTTTGGCAGAAGAATATAAAGATTCTGAAATGGCTTTTAATTGTCTGGCTCTAGGCGCTGTACAAACTGAAATGTTAGAAGAAGCTTTCCCCGGAATGAAAGCTCCAGTGAGTGCACTAGAAATGGCAACTTATATTGCTGATTTTGCTTTGACAGGCCACCAATTTTACAACGGAAAAACCCTTCAAGTGTCAAATTCAACACCATAATTATGTCTTCGGTTTTAAAGACATATTTACCTGCTAAAGCCGTAACTTCGGTTGAAGAATTGCTTAAAGTCTATAAAGTTCATCTCAAGATTGTCAACGAGCGTCAATCTAAACACGGTGATTACCGACCTTTGCCTGATGGCAGACATCAAATTACCATCAATGCCAATCTCAACCCTTATCGATTTTTAATCACTTTAATTCACGAAATTGCTCATTTATTAGTGTTTATCAATTACGGTCGTCACAACAAACCTCACGGTATAGAATGGAAATTGACTTTTCAAAAATTAATGCTACCGCTAATTAACCCGCAAATATTTCCGGAGCAACTACTGCCTTTAATTGCCAATCATTTTAAAAATCCTCGAGCCAGTAGTGATACCGATGCTAGACTTTCTATAGCCTTAAAAGCATACGACCAACCTACTGATAAAAATTATATTTTTGAAATTCCAAAAGGCACACAATTTAGTTTACCTAATGGTAAAATTTTTATTAAAGAAGAGAAATTAAGAAAACGCTATAAATGCAGAGAATTGTCTACAGGGAGACAATATGTTTTTCAGCCCAATGCTCAAGTTGAAGTTTTGAAGTGATATTTAAAAAAGACACGAATTCACCAATTGGTCTTGAATTTGTTAGTTTGAATAAGCAACCCAATGTACTATTACTTTCTTCTAACCAACTAATTCGAAGTTATAAGTTTTCATCTTTTTATATGAAATTTGATGATAATATAAAATTTTAATTTTACTTTGAGTTTTATTTAAAACTATGGAATCTAAAGAAAACAAGCAAGAGGAAGAGCATAAGAAGGCGGAAGACGAAAAACAAGAAAAGGAGCAGGATAAAAAAGAAGAAAAAGTTAGAAAAAGCTTTAAAGAGTCTTACGGGAGCTTGCGGTCGTATCTTTTGCATTTGCTTGATATAAGAAAAGAAACTGACAGAGACTCTACCATGGAAGCTATCTTAAAGGATATTCCATTTCGGGGTCATAATGCTTGGATTTTGATTTTCTCAATAATTGTAGCTTCTGTTGGACTTAACGTTAGTAGTACGGCTGTGGTGATTGGCGCTATGCTTATCTCCCCTTTAATGGGACCAATTGTCGGTCTTGGGTTTTCTGTGGCCATCAATGATTTAGATACTATGAAGCGGTCACTGATTAATTTGGGTGTGATGGTAATTCTAAGTATTTTAACGGCTTTTGCTTACTTTTCTTTATCACCACTAACTGAATTGACTCCAGAGCTGGCAGCACGAACTTCGCCTACCATTTTGGACGTTTTAGTGGCTATTTTTGGTGGACTCGCCCTCATCATTGCAAAAACTAAAAAAGGAACTATTGCATCTGTTATTTTTGGTGTGGCGATTGCTACAGCCTTAATGCCACCACTCTGTACAGCGGGATATGGTTTAGCGGTTTGGGATTTGAGCATATTTGGTGGGGCAATGTATTTGTTTACAATTAATACCATTTTTATTGCCTTATCTACTTTTTTGGTCTCAAAAGTTTTGCGTTTTCCATTGGTAAGGTATGCAAACTCTCTCAGAAGAAAACGGATATCTCAATTGGCTACAGTGATTGCCATTGTAGTTATGCTGCCAAGTGTTTATTTATTCTACGTTTTACTTAAAGAATCTTACTTTGAAAGAAGTGCAAAAACCTTTGTCACAGAAGAATTAATGGTTTATAAAGACGCTTATTTACAAAAAAATGCAACTAATATTGAATACCACGAAGAAGGCAATTCAATTATTGAAGTTTCTTTTTTAGGAAAAGAAATTCCAGCGGAAGTGATCAGTTTATGGAATTCAAAAATGAAGTCTTATGAAAATTTAAAAGACACCAAACTTAGAATTTTACACAATGAAAACTCTAATAATTTTAATGAATACAAATACATCAAAGAATTAAAAACGCGAGATTCTCTTGAGTTGATAGCCAGTCAAAAGCAAATACAACTTTTATCTAGAAGGCTAGACTCATTAAGAAAATCAAATCTAAATAAAAACATCCCATTTGTTGATATTGTCAAGGAAATTAAACTGAATTATGAGAAGGTGACTGATGTTGCTTATGCTGAAATGTTTATTGCTAAAGATAATGTTATTGATACCGTGCCGTCTTTTAGGTTAACTTGGAATGACGATATTACTCTTAACGATAAAAACACCTTCGAAAATCGACTTTCTAACTGGTTAGCTTATAAAATAAAGGCTGAAAAAGTTGATGTAAAAATTGATCCTAGAAAATTGATTTCGGAGGATATAAATTAATGTAGTAGTAAAAATGAAAAGTTATCATCATTGTTAGATTTTGGCTTAGGGATGGTAGCGACATCTCCCGCACGTGCGGGAATATAGCGGACAGCCCGCTCGAAGCCCTAAATTATTGTTACGATCTGACTAATATCCTTTTTGTTGAGCAACTCTTACTTTTCTAAATAAATCTGAAGAATAGACGAAATCTGTAACGGCTTTGTTGTCAGTTTTATGAATGAGGTCTTTATTGCCTTCCCAAGCGAGATGGCCATTTTCAAGATATACAATTTTTTGACCGATTTCAAACACGGAGTTCATATCGTGAGTGTTGATGACTGTGGTAATTTCAAATTCGTGGGTGATTTCTTGTATCAAATTATCTATTATTGTAGCCGTTCTCGGGTCTAAGCCAGAGTTGGGTTCGTCGCAAAACAAAAACTTTGGCCGGTTCACGATGGCTCTGGCAATAGAGACGCGTTTCTGCATACCTCCACTAATTTCAGATGGAAATTTAGTATTAGCATTGGTCAGATTGACTCGCTTCAGCACTTCGTTGACACGATCTGTCTTTTCAGATTTAGAAGCTTTTGAAAACATACGTAAGGGAAACATCACGTTTTCTTCTACTGTCATTGAATCAAATAGCGCGCCACCTTGGAAAACCATTCCAATTTGCTTTCGCAACTGACGACGCTTAGATGGAGTGAGTTCTTCATAGTTTTCAGAGCCATAGCAAATATAGCCTTGTTCAGGTGAGAACAATCCTAACATACACTTGAGAAAGACTGTTTTCCCAGATCCTGATTGACCTATAATGAGGTTAGTTTGTCCTTCTTCAAACGTCGTGCTGATGCCTTTTAAAACATCAGTGTCGCCGAAAGATTTATGTAAATTTTCTACTTTAATCATTAGCTTAATAATAATTGAGTGATGATATAATTAGAAATGATTATTAGAACACTGGTCCAAACAAATGATGTAGTTGAGGCTTTACCGACTTCTAAAGCTCCACCTTTCATATAAAAGCCGTGAAAAGATGGTACTGTAGCCAAGATAAAGGCAAATATGATGGTTTTGATAAAGGCATAAATTAATTGAAACGTTACAAAATCTTCTTGTAAGCCTGATAAAAACAATTCGCCATCCACAAAGCCACCAAATACACCAGCGACATAAGCGCCTAAAATGCCAACAAACATAGAAATGGCAATAACAAAAGGGTAAAACATCATTGCCACAATTTTAGGAAACACCAAATAATTTAATGAGTTAATACCCATTACTTCTAAAGCATCAATTTGCTCTGTCACACGCATTGTCCCGATACTTGAAGTGATATACGAGCCGACTTTACCCGCCATAATGATAGACACAAATGTGGGCGAAAACTCTAAAATGATAGACTGTCGAGCTGCAAAGCCTATTAAAGATTTTGGGATAAAGGGATTGTTGAGATTCAATGCCGTTTGTATCGTAACTACCGCTCCTATAAAAAATGAGATAAACACTACAATTCCTAAAGACCTTACGGTTAGGTCATTCATTTCTTGAATGATCAATTTTCTTAAAACACTTCCCTTAGTGAAGCGTTTAAAAGTATCCTTAATCATTATAAAGTACTGACCTGTACTTGAAACGTAGTTCATACAACTAATTTAAAGCCTAAAAATAGAAAAAAAACTTAGCTTGCAATTTAACTTTGGGATAAACTTTTAATTCTTGAATAATTGTATTTTTGAATAACTCAAAATTTAAACATGAAAAAATCGCTTTCACTTTTATTTATCATCATTGTTTCAAGTTTTTTAAACGCCCAAAACAATTCTGAAAAACCAAAGTTGGTCATCGGTGTAGTCGTTGACCAGATGCGTTATGAATATCTACATCGCTTTGAAAATCACTATTCTGAAAACGGTTTTAAACGCTTAATACAAGACGGTTTTTTTGCGAAAAATACACATTTTAGTTACATCCCAACTTATACTGGACCTGGACACGCTTCAGTTTATACGGGTACAACACCCGCCAATCACGGCATTATTGCTAATGGTTGGTATGATAAATTTAAAAACGAAAGCGTGTATTGCGTTCAAGATGATGAAGTCAATTCTATTGGTGTAAACGCTAAAGATGGACAAATGTCGCCACACAGAATGTTGACCACAAGCATTGCAGACCAAAACCGATTAGATACCCAATTTAGAGGAAAAACCTTTGGGGTATCTATTAAAGATCGAGGGGCTATTTTACCTGCTGGTCATACAGCTAATGCAGCATACTGGTTTGTTGGCGGTGATGAAGGAAAATTTATCACAAGTGATTTTTATCTTGACGAACTCCCTAAATGGGTGACGAAATTTAATAGAAAAACCAAGCAGTATTTTAAAACTTGGAAAACTCTACATCCTATTGAAAGTTATATAGAAAGCGGAAGCGATTTAAACGATTACGAATTTGGTTTTAAAGGTAAATCTACTGCAACTTTTCCTTATGATTTAAAAAAGTTAAGGTCTGAAAATGACAATTTTGATATTTTAAAACCCACCCCATTTGCTAATACTATGCTAACTGACTTTGCTGAGAAATTAATTAAAAATGAAGATTTGGGCCAAGACAGCGATACAGATTTTTTAACTATAAGTTATTCAAGTACTGATTATGCTGGGCACAACTTTGGAGTAAACGCTAAAGAAATACAAGATATCTACATTCGTTTAGATCAAAATATTGCCAATTTACTTAATTATTTAGATAAAAATGTGGGTGAAAATAATTACACCTTGTTTTTAACTGCCGATCACGGTGCTGTTCACGTGCCAAATTATTTGAAAGATCAAAAAGTTCCTGCAGGTTATTTTGAAAGTAAAGAATTACAAATTGCAGTCAAGGATTTTGTTAAGGGTAAATTTGAAAGTTCAAAATTAATAGAAGGCTTTTCCAGCCAACATATCTTTTTTGATTATGAAGAATTAGAAGACCACGATGTTGAAGCCGATGATTTGCAAGAAGCTTTGTATTATTTTCTTTTGCAATACGATAAAATTGACCGAGTTTACACCAGAGATATGATTGAAAACTCAAGCGCTTCAAACGCATTTTCTCGTAATGTAGCCAATGGTTTCCATCCTAAACGCAGCGGTGATGTGATTTACATTTTAGAACCCGCTGTAATTTCATATCCACTAAAAGGTTCTACGCACGGTAGCTATATGAGTTATGATACACAAGCGCCGTTATTATTTTACGGTAACGGTATCAATAAAGGGCAATCTTATCAGAGTTATTACATCAAAGACATCGCTCCTACTTTAGCTGCTTTATTAGGCATTGCTCAACCTAATGGAACGACAGGTCAAGTGATTGGTGAGGCTTTGAAAAACTAAATTTTCAGAAAGGTTTGTTTTGTTTAAATTAATGAAATTCAGTTAATACTTTGATGTTTAAATTATTATTTTCTTAGTTTTGGAAAAAATAATTAATGTTGAAAGTTCAATTAAAAATACTCATTATAGCTGCATTTTCGATTTTTACAGCAAGCTGCTCTGATGATGATGCTCAAAATACGGTTTTAAATGTAGCAGATGTTGAAGGCGCTTGGACGCTAACTGAAATTAATTCTACACCTGTTGTAGATTTAGAAAATAATGGCAATACAGATGCCAATTTAATGAATCAAACGTCTTGTTTTGATGGAATGAGTCTAGATTTTGACACCAGTGGAAACTTAACTGTTGTAACTTCAGAAATCACTTTTGACGCTAATACCGATCCAAGCTTTAGTTGCTCGCTTAGAACAGATACTGGTAGTTATATAATTTCTGGCAATGATTTAACCGTGACTATTCCTGTTTCTGGCAATCAAGAAACAGAAACGATTGTGGTTAATGTCCAAAATAACACTTTGAACTTTAGCCTAACACAAAATGATATTGCTCAATTTTTTAATGTTCCATCTGGCGAATCCTTTTCGGGAATTAACGAATTAGAATTTGTGTATTTAAAAAATTAATGCGCTTCCAGCCAATTCGCACCTATGCCAACCTCAACGTCTAAAGGGACTTTTAACTCATAAGCACTTTCCATTTCGGATTTTATTAAGGGTTGTAGCTTTTCTAATTCAGACTTGTGGATATCAAATATTAATTCATCGTGAATTTGAAGCAACATTTTAGACTTGTAGTTTCCTTCCTTCAATTTTTTATGAATATTAATCATAGCCACTTTGATGATGTCAGCTGCGCTACCTTGAATTGGAGCGTTTACTGCGTTACGTTCTGCACCACTGCGTACCATTCCGTTTGAAGCATTGATGTCCTTTAAGTAACGTCGTCTGCCCATAACTGTTTTAACATATTCGTTCTCTCGTGCAAATTCAACCTGCCGATCCATATAATCTCTCAGCTTAGGATAAGTTTTATAATAGGTTTCTATCAATTCTTTAGATTCAGAGCGACTCAAGTTGGTTTGATTGCTCAACCCAAAAGCAGACACGCCATAAATGATACCAAAATTAACGGTTTTAGCTTGACTGCGCTGTTCGCGAGTAACTTCATCAAGTTTGACATCAAATATTTTTGCTGCGGTTGACGCGTGTATATCTTTACCATCTTGAAAAGCTTTGATCATCGTTTCCTCTTCACTCAGGGCTGCAATAATCCGTAATTCTATTTGAGAATAATCGGCTGCTAATAAAGTGTAATCTTCATTTCTTGGTACAAAAGCTTTTCGCACCATCCGTCCTCGCTCCGTTCTAATAGGAATATTTTGCAGGTTGGGGTTGGTTGAACTCAATCGACCAGTTGCGGCAACGGTTTGCATAAATTCGGTATGCACTCGACCTGTTTTCTTTTGAATTTGTTTGGGCAACGCATCAACATAGGTATTTTGTAGCTTGGTTAAACCGCGCCAATCCAAGACATCTTGAGCAATTTTATGCTCTTTAGCGTGATAAGACAAGACGTCTTCAGCCGTTGAATATTGACCTGATTTGGTTTTTTTAGGTTTTTTAGCAATTTTTAATTTTCCAAATAAAATTTCGCCGAGTTGTTTTGGCGAACCAATATTAAATTCTTCGTCGGCTTGTTTGTAAATATTTTGTTCTAATTCGTTAATATCTTTATCCAATGATTTTGAAATTTCTTTCAAGACATTTTCATCTACTCTTATCCCTTCAATTTCCATATCCGCAAGAACACGGACCAATGGAATTTCCATCTTATGAAATAAAGGTTCATTGTGGGCTGCTTTGAGCTCTTCTTCAAAAAAGTGTTTGAGTTGTAAAGTAATATCGGCATCCTCAACGGCATATTCAGTGATTTTTTCGAGTTCAACCTCACGCATTGAGCCTTGGTTTTTACCTTTCCCGATGAGGTCTTCTATTGGCTTTGGAGAATAATTAAGGTAAGTTTCTGCCAACACATTCATATTATGACGCATATCTGGATTAATGATATAGTGCGCCAACATCGTGTCGAATAGTTTACCCTTAACTTCTAAACCGTGATTTTTTAAAACCTTTAAATCGTATTTTAAGTTTTGGCCAACTTTTTCAATGTTTTCATTTTCAAAAAATGCTCTAAGTTTTACTAAGCGCTTGTTTTTTTCTGTTTTATGTTCTGGAATTGGCACATAAAAACCAGTGTGACTTTGCCAAGAAAAGGCAATTCCAACCAGTTCCGCATCTAAAGTATTTAAGCCTGTGGTTTCGGTATCAAAACAAACGGAGTCTTGTTGGCTCATTTTTTCAACTAAAAACTCAATCGCTTTTTCGGTATCTGCATATTGATAATGGTGGTCTGTATTATCTAAAGATTTATAACCTTGAAAATCTTCTGCCTTCACGTCATCTTTAGTTGTATCATTTCCAAAAAGTGAGTATTGACCCGACCCTGGGGTTTGTTTGACTTCTTTGTTCTTTGAAACAGTTTTAGAATTTTCTTCAGCACCTTCATTGAACATTTTTAAAAACTGCTCTGTTAAGCGACGAAATTCTAAATCTTTAAATATGTCGATAACTTTTTCAACATCGGGTTTGCTCAATTCGTATTCTTCAGCATTAAAAGTAACTTCACAATCCGTAAAAATAGTCGCTAACTTTTTAGACATTCGTCCTTGCTCGGCGTGTTCTTCTATCTTCTCTTTCATTTTGCCTTTCAGCTGTTCAGTGTTATCCAAAAGCGCTTCCATACTGCCAAATTGTTTGATAAATTTCTTGGCGGTCTTGTCGCCCACACCTGGCAAACCAGGAATGTTATCTGACGCATCACCCATCATACCGAGATAGTCGATGACTTGTTCAGGTCGTTCAACGCCAAAGCGTTTTTGTATCTCGGGAATTCCCCAGATTTCAATGGCGTTGCCCATTCTGGCGGGACGATACATAAAAATATTTTCGCTAACCAATTGTCCAAAATCTTTATCTGGAGTAACCATAAAGGTTTTGTAGTTTTCTTTTTCGGCTTGTTTGGCCAGCGTGCCAATGATATCATCAGCCTCCATTCCTGAAATTTCAACGACGGGAATGTGCATCGCTTTAAGAATATCCTTTATAATTGGTATAGATTGCCTAATCACATCGGGTGTTTCGTCGCGATTGGCTTTATAGTCTTCGTAAATTTCTTTGCGCTTAGCACTACCATCTTTGTCAAAACAGACAGCCAAATGATCTGGGTTTTCACGCTTAATCACATCAAACAGAGAATTAGTAAACCCCATAATAGCTGAAGTATCTTGACCTTTAGAGTTAATTCGTGGGTTTTTAATTAAAGCGTAATAGCCTCTAAAAATTAAAGCATAAGCATCGAGTAGAAAGAGTCGTTTTTGGTCAGACATATTGTTAATTTATGATTTGTGATTGTTGATTTGTGATTATGGTTTTAAATACTAATTTTCAAGTCGTTTTTTAACGGTTTTTGAACTTGAAACAAAAATAGCGACTAATTGATTCGCTTCTTGGATTAATTTTTTATTGACAAATATTCTTTTGCACTTAAAACAGGCAATTTTGAATTTTTAAAATCTTTTTTGTTTCTTGTTATGATTATATCTATTTCATTTTCAATAGCTGTATAATATTGAAGTCCATCTTCAAAATCATTAAAACTCTCATCACTTAAAGCAAGTTCAGTAATTTTATCGTTTAGTTCCAAAAGTACTACCATAACTTTAAATTTCCTCAAAATTTCCCTTGCTATTTTAGCTGACTTTGATTTGGTAAGAATATAATTGGTATTAGCAAAAGTAAGTGAAGAAATGCTGAGTATAATCTCTTTTTTATCTGCTTGAGAGAACAATTTAGCGGCATCGTTGTAAAACTTTTCTCGTTTAGCAAGTAAGTCAATGACGATATTAGTATCTATCAAAATCCTTTTCATTTGTATTTTTCAATTAAATATTTTGCATATTCATCTTTTACGTCAAAATCATTATCTATAGAAATAACACCACTCAGACTTTTAACTAATGGAGTGATTTCAATTCCCCTTGTCTTATTTTGTGTTAAAGAAGTTAAATAAGATTCTATGAGTTTTGATAAGCTTGTATTACTTTGTTTTGAGTAAATTTTAGCCATTTCAATAACATCTTCATTTAAACTTAATGTGAGTTTTTTATCCATAATTAAATTTTACGTGTAAATATAATATTTTTTCACGTAAAATAAAATAGTCATTTGTTAAAATTTCATTTAGAATTTTTTATACCAGTTGTCATCTTAATTTGATATTTTTAAACTTTTTAAAATTCACTTATGCTAAAAGCCTATTTTAAGCCTTATAATCTTATTTTTAAACAAGCCAGTGGGACGTCACGTGGCGTTTTAAGAGAGAAAAAAACATATTTTTTAATTCTTGAAGATAGTCAAAATAAAGGCATCGGCGAATGCGGGCTTTTTAAAGGTTTAAGTTACGACGACCGACCAGATTATGAAAACCAGTTGCAATGGGTTTGTGAACATATTGATTTAGGTTTAGATGAATTACTAAAAAAAAACATTGACTTCCCTTCTATTCAGTTTGGTTTAGAAATGGCGTTTTTATCACTTCAAGCACAAGATAATTTTGAATTGTTTCCTTCTAAATTTACTCAAGGTCAAAGCCAAATTCCTATCAACGGTTTAATTTGGATGGGTAAAAAGTCATTTATGAAATCGCAAATTGAAGACAAAATTCAAGAAGGCTTCAGCTGTGTAAAACTGAAAATTGGCGCTATTGATTTTGAAGAAGAGCTGCATTTACTCAAATATATTCGACAAGAGTTTTCAGCTCAAGACATTGAATTACGCGTCGATGCTAATGGTGCTTTTGAACCGCTTAAAGCCTTAGAAAAATTAAAACGCTTGAGTGAATACGATTTGCACAGCATTGAACAACCCATTAAACCAGGTCAATGGGAAGCAATGGCAAGTCTTTGCGAAAAAACACCTTTAGATATTGCACTTGATGAAGAATTAATTGGTGTGCAAAATGTAACAAAACGGCAAAACCTCTTACAAACTGTACAACCGCAATATATTATTTTAAAACCCAGTTTGGTTGGCGGATTTGAACAGAGTAAAATGTGGATGACAATGGCAGACCAACATCAAATCGGTTACTGGATGACCAGTGCTTTAGAAAGTAATATTGGTCTTAACGCCATTGCTCAATTTACTTACAGCTTGGGCTTGAAGCGTCCACAAGGTTTGGGTACAGGAAGTTTGTTTACCAACAATATTAAAAGTCCTTTGGAAGTTAAAGGCGAATATTTAACATATAATCCCTACAAAAAATGGGATAATTTTAATGAAATCATAACCGTCTAATAGCCCATAGCTAAAGACAAAAATATTTAAAATGAAAGGATTTATAGAACAGGCTTTTAAAGGCAACACCAATTGGGCGCTTTATCTTGTGGGGTTTTTTATCATATTCGTTATTTGGCAGATTGGAGCTGCTATTCAGGGTCTATTCGTCTTTTTAAAGTTACTGAAAGATGGCTTAACCGCTGATGAAATTCTTGCTAAACTCTCCGATATGAACGTTTTAATGACGACTTTAGAGTCTAACTTTAATTTCTTTTTACTTCTTATTGGATTTGTCTTTGGCTTTGGTGGGATAATATTAGTCATAAGGCTTCTGCATAATTTAAAATTAAAACATCTCATCACATCCAGAGAAAAAATCGATTGGAACCGAATTGGGTTAAGTTTTGGAATCATAGCTGTGTTGATTTCGGGTTCTATTTTATTAGATTATAAACTCTCTCCCGATGATTATCAATATAATTTTGAGCTGAATCGATTTTTAATATTAGCTTTAATTGGTATTACAATGGTGCCGATTCAAACCACATTTGAAGAACTCTTATTTCGCGGCTATTTACTACAAGGTTTTGGCAGTGTTTTTAAAAGTCGCGCTGTGGCTTTAATCTTAACTTCGGTTTTATTTGGCGGCTTACACATTGCAAACCCTGAAGTGGCCAAATTGGGATACCAAGCTTTAGTTGTTTATATCGGTACAGGGTTTTTCTTAGGCATCATAACTTTAATGGATGAAGGTTTAGAATTGGCCATAGGGTTTCACGCGGGAAATAACCTTCTCACTGCTTTATTGTTAACTGCAGATTGGACTGCGTTTCAAACTCATTCGGTTTTTAGATATCTTGGTGAGCCTTCTTTAGTCAGTGACGTTTATATTCCTGTTTTAGTGTTTTATCCCATTTTGATTTTGATGTTTTCTAAAATTTACAAATGGAAAAATTGGAAACAAAAACTTTTCGGAAAAATAAAATACGAGCGTTCAAACGAAGTTTAACCCAAATTTAATAAGGGATTTAAGATTTTGTCGACTTTAGTATCAGATTTTTATTAAATTTACATTATGATATTAAAAGTATCATAACATAAATTTTAATTTGGTCAATACATTTTAAATATGGCAAAGCACAAATTTGAAATTCATCCCAGCTTCAAATTAAATGGAACGCATTTTTCCCGAATGCATCTTCACAAAGTAGCTTATAGTTTTATTAAAGAAGGTCAACCTTTTGAAGAACGAGTAGGCAATTTCCTCTTAGATTGGCTCAATGAAGATTACGACGATATTAAAGTAAGAACTTCAGGCTCTACTGGAGAACCCAAAGAAATTTTTATAGATAAGCAAAAAATGGTTAATTCTGCTATAGCCACAGGAAAACATTTTAAAGTTAATGAAGAAACCAAAGCACTTATGTGTTTACCGCCTAAACATATTGGCGGGATGATGATGATGGTTCGGGCGATGACCTTGGGGTGGCATATCGATGTGGTTAAGCCGACTTCAAACCCTTTGGATAAACTCTATAAAACCTATGATTTTTGTGCGATGACGCCTTTTCAACTCGACAATTCTTTAAATCGATTGCATTTGATTAAAAAATTGATTGTTGGCGGCGGACATATTTCTGAAAATCTCAAACAGATGGTTCAAGGTATTCCGACTAAAGTATACGAAACCTTTGGGATGACTGAAACCATCTCTCATTTTGCAGCCAGAAAAGTGAACAGTAAAAAGTTTAACAATACAGATTCCAAACCATTTAAAACACTACCAAACATATCGGTTTCCGCAGACGACAATAATCAACTTATCATTAAAGCCCCCAAGATACTTGACAAGCCGTTGTTTACTAATGATATTGTGGAAATAGAAACCTATAAAAAATTCTATTGGAAAGGTCGCGCAGACAACGTTATTAATTCAGGTGGTATCAAAATACACCCTGAAGAAGTTGAAAAAAAGCTTCAAAAGCTCATTACTCAACGCTTTTTTCTGAGTGCAATGCCAGATGATGCTTTAGGCGAAAAAGTTGTTTTGTTTGTAGAGCTCCCATTTTCAGAAAAAACCATTAGCGATTTAAGCGAAGCCATTGATAATGTTTCTGAATTATCAAAATACGAAAAACCCAAAAAGATATATTTAGTCGAAAAATTTGAAGAGACACCAAACGGTAAAGTCAACAGAAAACTTACTGTCAGTGCAGAGATGCAATAACCCGCCTTTTTTAAAGTGAGGCTAAAACCTTTAAAACTGAATTTTTAAATAAAAGCTCTAAAATATAGGTCGTAATAAATTTATTGTAGTCTTTTTTGACTTACTAAAGATTAAGTGAAAGAACGCTTTTTATCTCAAATCACTAAAAAATTTTAAATAAACTTAAAGTGTTTTCATTTCATGATTATTATTCTATTTTTGTATTCCTGTCAAACAGATTTATATTTTTAATCCTATGAAAAAAATAACCAAAAGTACTTATCTCGATTGGTATGAAAACATGCTATTTTGGAGAAAGTTTGAAGACAAGTTAGCTCAAGTTTATATCCAACAAAAGGTAAGAGGATTTTTACATTTATATAACGGCCAAGAGGCTATTCTAGCTGGAGCTTGGCATGTTATGGATCACAAAAAAGACAAAATGATTACTGCTTATCGTAATCACGTGCAGCCTATCGGAATGGGTGTGGATCCTAAAAAAGTGATGGCAGAATTGTACGGTAAAGCTACAGGTACTTCGCAAGGTCTTGGCGGTTCAATGCATATTTTTTCGCCTGAACACAATTTTTACGGCGGCCACGGTATAGTCGGTGGTCAAATTCCGCTTGGTGCAGGTTTAGCATTTTCAGAAAAATATTTTAATCGCGGCGGTGTTGTTTTAACATTCCTTGGTGATGGTGCTGCAAGACAAGGGTCTTTACACGAAACTCTCAACATGGCAATGACTATGAAATTACCAGTTGTATTTTGTGTTGAAAATAACGGTTATGCCATGGGAACTTCTGTTAAAAGAACTTCAAATCACGAAGATATTTGGAAACTTGGCTTAGGCTATGAAATGCCCTGTGGCCCTGTTGATGCTATGAAACCAGAAAAAGTAGCAGAAGCTTTAGATGAAGCTATTGAAAGAGCTCGCTCTGGTGAAGGCCCAACATTTTTAGATTTAAAAACTTACCGTTACAGAGGACACTCCATGAGTGATGCTCAAAAATATAGAACTAAAGAAGAGGTTGAAGAATATCAAAAAATAGATCCTATCAACTATGTAAAAGACATTATTTTGGATAAAAAATATGCATCAGAAGATGATATAAAAGACATAGACAAGCGCGTAAAAGACAAAGTCAAAGAGTGCGAAAAATTTGCAGACGAATCAGATTTCCCTGACAAAAATGTCATGTATGATGTCGTTTACGAACAAGATGATTATCCGTTTATACCTCACAAATTATAAAATATTATGGCAGAAGTAGTCAATATGCCGCGTTTGAGCGATACCATGGAAGAAGGTGTTGTCGCGAAGTGGCTCAAAAAGAAAGGTGATAAAGTTGAAGAGGGTGATATCCTTGCAGAAATAGAAACCGATAAAGCCACTATGGAGTTTGAGTCCTTTTATGATGGAACACTCTTACATATTGGTATTGAAGAAGGAGATGGCGCACCTGTAGATTCACTTTTAGCTATTATTGGCGAGGAAGGTGAAGACATTTCTGATTTGATAGAACAAGCCAAATCTGATGAAAACTCCTCTGATGACGATTCAAAAGACCAAGACAAGACTTCTGATGATGAAAATCAAGAAGAAGCATCTAACGACGATAGTGCTGGTGAAATTCCAGACGGTGTAGAAGTCGTTACCATGCCTCGCTTAAGCGATACTATGGAAGAAGGAACCGTTGCTTCGTGGCTTAAAAAAGAAGGTGATAAAGTTGAAGAGGGTGATATTCTTGCCGAAATAGAAACCGATAAAGCCACTATGGAATTTGAGTCTTTTTACGAAGGCACACTTTTACATATTGGTATTGAAGAAGGTGGTTCTGCTCCAGTTGATGATGTTTTAGCCATTATAGGTCCTGAAGGTACCGATGTAGATGCCGTCTTAAAAATTATAAAAAGTGGAAATTCATCTTCCAAAAAATCAACAAAATCAAAAGAAGATTCATCTCCAGGTGATAAAAGCGAAACCTCTTCAATTGAAGCTCCAGAAACAGTTGATGGCGAACGTGTTTTCGCTTCACCTTTAGCACGTAAAATGGCTGAAGAAAAAGGCTATGATATAGCCAAAATAAAAGGCAGCGGCGAAAATGGACGCGTGGTTAAAAAAGATATTGAAAGTTATAAACCACAAGATTCTGCACCAGCCAAAGATTCAAAATCAGCAGAAACAAAAGCTGAGTCAAAACCCGTTGAAATCTACAAACCGGTTGGGGAAGAACAGTTTGAGGAGGTTAAAAACTCTCAAATGCGCAAAACCATTGCCAAGCGTTTGGCAGAGTCTAAATTTAATGCTCCGCATTATTATCTCGACATAGAAGTCGATATGGGCAATGCTATGGCTTCACGCAAACAAATTAACGAGATACCAGATACTAAAATTTCATTTAACGATTTAGTCATCAAAGCTTCGGCGATGGCGTTAAGAAAGCATCCGCAAGTCAACTCACAATGGCAAGGCGATATTACTAAAATTGCTAAACATATTCACATCGGTGTAGCTGTGGCTGTAGATGAAGGTCTCGTGGTTCCTGTTTTAGAGTTTACCGATCAACAATCCTTGACACAGATAGGTCAAAACGTAAAATCTCTCGCCACAAAAGCCAGAGACAAAAAATTGCAGCCTGATGAAATGGAAGGTTCGACCTTTACTGTTTCTAATTTAGGTATGTTTGGCATTACAGAGTTTACAAGTATTATCAATCAGCCAAATTCGGCTATCTTATCCGTTGGTGCAATAGTAGAAAAGCCTGTGGTCAAGAACGGAGAAATCGTTGTGGGTCACATCATGAAGCTAACTTTAGCTTGCGATCATAGAACGGTTGACGGTGCTACAGGAGCTAAGTTTTTACAAACCTTAAAAACATACATCGAAAATCCAGTCACCATGCTGGCTTAAGTTTTCGATTTTTTTTTATTATAACTTAAAAAACCTTCAAGATATAACATATTTTGAAGGTTTTTTTGATGGATTTTATTTTGGGCTTCTACTGACGAACACAAAGCCTTGTCAGCGTCTAGCTTTCGGCAGTTGTCACGCTATTGCTAGAGTGACTCCAACAAAGCCTCAATCCCTAAGCCATAAAAAACAGAGTCAAGTAAACAAAATGAACTTCTAGCTTTTAAACTATCCTAAGTAATTTTTAAGAATTCGACTTCTGTTGGTGTGCTTGAGGCGTCTTACGCCTTTTTCTTTTATTTGCCGAACACGTTCACGGGTTAAACTAAACATTTGTCCAATTTCCTCAAGGGTCATTGGTTGTTGGTTATTTAATCCAAAATATAAACGAATCACATCAGCTTCTCTTGAAGTCAAGGTATCTAAAGCACGTTCTATTTCAGTTTGAAGCGATTCGTGAAGAAGTTGTTTATCTGGGTTTGGGGATTCTCCAAAGTTAAGCACATCATACAAGTTAGAATCTTCACCTTCAACCAAAGGTGCATCCATAGACAAGTGACGTCCTGAATTTTTGAGAGACTCTTTAACATCACTTATACTCATATCCAGTTCCTTCGCAATTTCATCTGGACTTGGTGGGCGTTCATTATTTTGCTCTAAAAGCGCATAGGCTTTATTAATTTTATTGATTGTTCCAATCTTATTAAGCGGTAATCTCACCACTCTCGACTGTTCAGCTAAAGCCTGTAAGATAGACTGTCTGATCCACCAAACGGCGTAGGAAATAAATTTAAAACCACGCGTTTCGTCAAACCGTTTAGCGGCTTTAATTAATCCAAGGTTGCCTTCGTTAATTAAGTCTGGCAAAGTTAAGCCTTGATTTTGATATTGTTTAGCCACAGAAACAACAAACCTTAGGTTAGCATTTGTTAATTTTTCTAAAGCTTTATCATCTCCAGCTTTAATACGTTGAGCCAATTCAACTTCTTCTTCGGCTGTAATTAAATCGACTTTACCTATTTCTTGTAGGTATTTGTCTAACGAGGCGGTTTCACGATTAGTAACCTGCTTGGTGATTTTGAGCTGTCTCATCCTATTAGAATTGTTTTACATATGTTTATACGTAAAAAACAATCTAAGGTTACAGAATCAAAGTTAAATTTTCAAATTTTATTTATCTCAAAATTCCAGATGGAAACGAAACTACGCTTTCAAAGCCATTTTCGCCAACAGCGACCACACCAAACAAATAATTATCAATGACAATATTTTTAAGTGTAAATTCATTGACGTTGCCAACATATCGACTATATTGCCAAGTTGGTGAAGTGGTATCTCTCCAATATATTTTATAGCCTTTCACGTTTGAATCATCAGATTTTTTCCACTTTAATGTTGTAGAAGGCTGAACAGCACCACCAATTTCTACATTTTTAGGCTTTAAAGGAGTCCATCCTAAACTGGCCAAATTAATCGCATTAACTGCGGTAAGTTTTTTAGCATAATCAAAATTAACATGTTCAACTACATCGCCGTATTCAATTCCGTTTTCAACACGCACATCTTGATGTTGCCAAATATAATTTTCATGAGCTTCCATAATTCTAATGCCAGGAAAGCCTAAATCGTTAAAAGGTCTATGGTGCCCACCTCGGCCAAAACGGTCTAATCTATAAATCATCATGGGATTCATGTCTGGCATATAAGTTTTTACAGTTTTGTGAATATATCTGCCCAATTGTCGAGATTCACCGTCAACTTCACCACCATAAAAACGTTTCATAACACGCTCTCTTTCAGTTTCTGTCGGATTATGTGCTTCGCTAAAAATCCTAAAACTCCTATTATCAATCACGCCATCAATACCTTGTATATTACCTATCATGTCATTATTAAAAATACCGATGATGTTCCAATTGTTATCTTTAGCGTATTCGGCTAAAAATTTTCCTCCAAATAGACCCTGCTCTTCTCCACTTAGGCCGACAAAAGCAATACTGTTTTTAAATTTGTATTTAGACAAAACTCTAGCGGCTTCAATTGTGCCAGCCATACCACTAGCATTGTCATTGGCTCCTGGTGCATCAGTTTTGAAATCTTGCGTATCAGAAGCTCTGGAATCTATGTCGCCACTCATCATGACATAAGAATTTGGATTTTGGGTGCCTCTTAAAACAGCAACCACATTCACAACTTCAGCATCTTTTGGTACACGCCTCCCCATATCGGTAGTGACCATAGTGCGGTGATAAAATACTTCTAAACAGCCACCACAAGCTTTAGATATTTCATCAAACTCTGCTTTTATCCAGCGACGCGCAGCGCCAATACCTCGCGTTTCACTAATCGTGTCGCTAAACGTGTTTCGCGTACCAAATCCAGCCAGTTGACGGATGTCTTGTTCTATTCTATCAGCTGATACATCATCTATAATATCATATATTTTGGTATCTTGTTGTGCATAAATGCCAGATACAAAAATAAAAACGGCTAAATTCAAAAGGGTTTTCATGTTCTTATGTTTTAATAGTTAATTCTCTAAATAAGTTTTCTAGGCTTTGATGTTTTCGGTTAAGGGTTTTGATTTTTAACCCACTATCATGAGCAAAATCAAATATATATGAACGCATATCTTGAGAAGTCTCAAAATACAATTCATATTCGTATAGCCCAATTTCTTTGGCTTTTTTTACTTTATCTAAGCGGTCTAAAGCTTCTAATTCTACGCTATAATCAAACTCAACATGAATAATTTGTTGTTGATGTTGAGCTAAATCTTCTAGCATTTTATCAGCTACTAATTGGCCGTGATTCATGATGATAACCCGATTGCAAATAGCTTCGACTTCTTGCATAATATGTGTTGACAACAATGTTGTTTTGTTTTGACCTATGGTTTTAATTAAATGTCGTATTTCAACCAATTGATTGGGATCAAGTCCAGTTGTTGGCTCATCCAAAATTAATATTTCAGGATCGTGTACCAAAGCAGCTGCCAAACCTACTCTTTGACGATAACCTTTAGAGAGTTGATTAATTTTTTTATGAGATTCGCTCCCTAAATTTGTTAACTCAATGACTTCATGAATTCGTTTGGGCGAGCATTTGTATATATCAACATTAAATTTTAAAAACTCTTTGACGTACATATCTAAATACAGCGGATTGTGTTCAGGCAAGTAGCCAATTTTACGCTGGATAGATAAAGCATTATCTTTTACATCTATTCCATTAATTTTTGCATGTCCTTCATAAGTATTAATGTAGCCTGTCAATATTTTCATCATGGTCGATTTCCCTGCTCCATTAGGCCCTAAAAATCCTACAATCTGACTTTTTGGGATTTCAAAACTGACTTCATCTAAAGCTTTTTGACTTTGATAATGTTTAGTAATATTTCTAGCAGATATTGACATTTAAAATTCTATTTATTGACCTCAAACATAGTGGATTTTTACGATAATTTGAATTTAGGCAGAAAAACCTTAACATTTTGATAGTAAGTCTTTTTGATAAATCCGACTATATTTGTGCTATGAAATTGTTTATAGCTTTATTGGTTTTAATTTATAGCGCTACGTCTTTAGCTCAAGTTGACTCTGGCAAAAAGACATCAAGTGGCAATATATTTAATTCCTCAAACAATTCTTCATCTACAAACAACACTTTTGGTATTCCTAATCGTAAAGCTGAAGGCTTATTTCTTAATAAAAATAAAGAGCAAGGTGTGGATTTTACAGCCAAAAGCAAATATAGCGACCCTGGTAACCTCTGGGATAGCCAATACAAGGTCAAAACTGGTGATGAAGGCAAGGAATTTGACCGTGAGAAATATAAAAACGATATGGATTTTGGCGTCATTAATAGCAATGCTGACAGGATGACCTTTATGTTCCGCGACCATATGGCCTTTGATGGCGACCGCGTAAATGTTTTGCTGAATGGCGAAATTGTAGCCGAAAATGTTTTACTCAGACCAGGTTTTACTACCTTAGACATCCCGATGAAAGTTGGATTCAACAAAATTGTTTTTGTTGCCCTCAATCAAGGTCAATCTGGTCCAAATACGGCTCAACTTCGTATTGCTGATGATGAAGGGTTTGTGGTTTCAAATAATGTTTGGAATTTATTGACTGGCGTTAAAGCTTCTGTTGTCGTCGTTAAAGAAAAATAAGTTTGCTTTCCTCTTCATTTATTTCATTAATTTAAAATCAAACTGTATTTTTAACCTATGATTCGATTGTATTTCATAGGGTTTTTTATTTACTTTTCTTCAATCATTGCTCAAACCAACAGCTTCGATATTCAAAAGATTTCAGCCGAGGTTAAACCAAATATTGAAAATCAAAGCGTTTCTGGCGAATTGAATTTTAGCTTTATTGTTAGTAAAAATAAGGATTCCATTTTTTTAGATGCTAAAGATTTTTCAGCACAACTGATTAATTCAAATACTGACGTCTCACTAAAAACTTCTGCTGATAAAATCTGGTTTATCGGCAATTTTAAACCCGATAAAATTTACAACATCAATTTCAGCTATCAAGCGCAACCTAAACAAACCCTATATTTTGTAGGTTTTGAAGACGAAACCAAAACCAACGACCAAATTTTTACTCAAGGGCAAGGCAAATACACTTCACATTGGCTTCCGAGTATTGATGATATGAACGATAAAATTGAATTTGACCTTTCTATTATCGTCCCAAGATTTTATGGTGCTTTGGCGAATGGAAAACTCATTGAACAGTGGAAAGAAAACGACAGCCTTAGCCGATGGTCTTACGATATGAAAAAGCCAATGAGCAGCTATTTGGCGGCGATAAGTGTGGGCGATTATATTAGAAAAATCAACCCATCAGCTTCAGGAGTTGAATTGCATCAATATGTACTTAAAAAAGATTCTCTTTTATTAGAATCTACTTACAGACACACCAAAGAAATATTTGATTATTTAGAAAATAAAATAGACGTTAAATATCCTTGGCAAAATTACAAACAAGTTCCAGTAAGAGATTTTTTATATGCAGGGATGGAAAATACTTCGCTCACCATCTTTTCTGATGCTTTTGTGGTGGATAGCATTGGTTATTTTGATAGAAATTATGTCAACGTCAACGCCCACGAATTGGCACACCAATGGTTTGGAAATCTTATTACTGAAACTAAGTCCAAACATCATTGGCTTCACGAAGGTTTTGCAACTTATTATGCGCTTCTGGCTGAACGCCAAATTTTTGGTGATAACTACTTTTACCACAAACTTTATCAATATGCTGAATCTCTCAAAACAGCAAGTGATAATGGGAAAGGTGAGAAGCTTATTAAACCCAATGCCAGCTCTTTGACTTATTATCAAAAAGGTGCTTGGGCATTATTTATGCTCAATCAAATTGTGGGCGAAGACGTATTTGACCAAGCAGTGCAGAATTTTTTAAATAAATATGCTTTTCAAAATGTGACTACCGATGATTTTATGAATGAAGTCAAAGCACTAACCCAAATCGATTTATCGGACTTTGAGCAACAATGGTTCAAGCAGTCCGCTTTTCAAGCAGAACAAGCTTTAGAAGCACTTGAAAGCTCGTTATTTATTCCAGAATATTTTGAATTGATTGCTAAGAGACCTTTGAGCTTAAATAATAAAATAGGTGCTATTGAAACTGCTTTTGAATCTCCCATCAATATTTATATCGCTCAGGAAGCTGTCTCTCAATTAGCCAACGCACCTGCCAATGACAAAGTCATTCAGCTTTACAAAAGGGCATTTAATACAGGAAACCTTTGGGTCAGACAAACCATTTCTGAAAGTTTAAATAAAATTCCCTTAGCTTTAAAATCAGATTACGAGACCTTACTCCAAGACCAATCTTATCAAACTCGTGAAAATGCCTTTTTAAACTTATGGATAAATTTTCCTGAAGACCGAAAAAAGTACTTAAAGCAAATGCAAAACCAAAACGGTTTTCGAGATAAAAATTTGAAACAACTTTGGCTCACGCTCAATTTGGCAACGCCCGAATTTCAAGAAGACAAAACAACTCAAACCTATCAAGAGTTAGCGCAATATACATCACCAAATTACAGGTTTCAAATCCGTGAACACGCTTTTGGCTATCTTTATCAAATTGATACATTTTCAGACCAAACATTACTTAACTTATTAGACGGTTGTTTTCATCACACATGGCGTTTTAGAGATTTTTGTAGGCAACTGCTTAAGACTTTACTGAAAAATTCGACTTATAAAACACAAATCAACAATCTAAAACCCAAGTTAAACGACAAAGCTTTGACTTATCTAAATAAAATACAATGAGAGCCTTAGTCATTTCAGGCGGTGGAAGCAAAGGTGCTTTTGCAGGCGGCGTAGCCGAATACCTTATTGATGTTGTTCAACACGATTACAAACTCTTTGTTGGATCTTCAACAGGCAGTTTATTAATTTCTCAATTAGCACTTGGCAACACACAAAAGGTTAAACAGATATACACCAACGTTTGCCAATCTGATATCTTTAGCATTAATCCATTTATCAATAAAAAAGAAGGCAACCGAGAATACGTTACTATCAATTATTTGAATACTGTCATTCAATTCATCAAACGCAAACGTACCTTTGGTGAAAGTAAAAATTTGAGAAAAACCATCTGTAAAAACTTTAGCAAATCTGAGTTTGAACAAGCCCGTTGTTGCGGTAGAGACGTCGTAGTTACGGTTTCTAACCTGACCAAAAACAAAGTCGAGTATAAATCCATAAGAGATTTTGATTACCAAGACTTTGTCGATTGGATTTGGATGTCATCAAATGTGGTGCCCTTTATGAGTTTAGCTACCAAAAACGGTTTTGAATACGCTGATGGGGGTTTTGGAAGCTTGGTGCCGATTAGAGAAGCAGTCCGTCGTGGCGCTACCGAAATTGACGCCATCATTCTCGAAGCCGAAAATATGGAGCACAACAAAGTTTTAGGCAAAAACCCATTTTCGCTCATGTTGAACCTCTTTGGGTTTATGCTTGACCAAGTTGGCAAACACGATGTACGAGAAGGCAAACTCGCTTCCATTCAAAACCAAGTCAAACTTAATTTATATTACACGCCCATTAGGCTTACCGAAAACTCTCTGATTTTTAATAAAGAACTCATGACTCAATGGTGGAAAGACGGATTTCAATACGCTAAAAACAAATCGGCAGACAATAAACTTGTTTTTGATGATGATTAGAAGCAGAAACCTACTATCCTTTCCAATTTATCTGTTGAGCAACTTATTGGTTTATTGAAATATCAAAATCAGCGAGTGAGATTCAAAAAATTATCTAATATTTTTTCGCCGCATTTGCCACTTTTTTCTGGATGAAATTGTACGCCGTAGAAGTTTTCTTTTTGTAATGCTGCACAAAAATTTATATCGTAATTAGTTTCGGCTATGTCTTTTGAATTTGTAGGTACAAAATACGAATGCACAAAATACATATAGGTTTCTTCAGGGATATTTTTAAACAAATCGCTTTTTAGGTTTTTGACTAAATTCCAACCCATATGTGGCACTTTTAGTTGAGTTTGGAAACGCTTGACTATCACATCAAAAATTCCTAAACCTTGGGTTGAGCCTTCTTCGGAAAATTGGCACATCAGTTGCATTCCTAAGCAAATCCCTAAAACCGGTTGTTTTAATTGTGGAATGATTTGGTGTAATTCGGTTTCTTTGAGTTTTTGCATAGCGCTTTCGGCGTGACCCACACCGGGAAAAACAACTTTATCCGCAGCTTGTATAGTTTTGGCATCGGCTGAAGTTTGGGCTGTGACGCCTAAACGGTTTAAGGCAAATTTTAAACTTTGAATGTTGCCCGCGCCGTAATCAATAATAATAATGTTTTGACTCATAGTTTGTTTAGTTCAATGGTTGTTGGGTTTAGTGGCTTAGGGATAGTAGCGACATCCTTTTTGAGATTTGGCATAGCGAAGTTGACTTTTGGGCGTGCCGCCTCAAAGTGGCACACCCAAAAGGCTTACTGAGACTTGATAAATCCCGAAAAGATATAGCGAATAGCCCGCTCGAAGCCCCAAAATATAATTTTAATTTGCGGCGAGTTAAATTCATAATTGACCTTTGGTAGAGGGTAAAACTACTTTTTCGGTATCTCTGCGAATAGCGGCTTTTATAGCTCGGGCAAAGGCTTTGAAAATGCTTTCTATCTTGTGGTGTTCGTTTTGACCTTCGGCTTTGATATTTAGGTTAGCTTTGGCGGCATCGGTAAAGGATTTAAAGAAGTGCATAAACATTTCGGTAGGCATATCGCCGACGTATTCTCTTTTGAAATTGGCATCCCAAACCAGCCAAGGTCGCCCACCAAAGTCAATGGCAACTTGAGCTAAGGCATCGTCCATTGGCAGAAAAAAACCGTAGCGCTCCATGCCAAGCTTGTTACCAATAGCTTGCTGAAAGGCTTCGCCAAGAGCAATGGCTGTGTCTTCTATGCTGTGGTGCTCGTCCACTTGTAAATCGCCTTGAACTTGAATGTTGAGGTCAATGAGTGCGTGGCGGGCAATTTGCTCCAACATATGGTCAAAAAAGGCTAAACCTGTGGTGGCTTGAAATTGTCCAGTGCCGTCAAGGTTAAGTTCTATATCTATTTGGGTTTCTTTGGTGTAGCGGCTGTGTTTTACTGTGCGTGAACCAAGACGTAAAAGGTTGTAAATGTCTTTCCAAGTTTGGGTTTCTAAAATAATGTGTTGCTGCAAATTGGCTTTTGTAGTGCTGAGTTCTTCATCACCAAGTCCACGATTGTTGTTAATGTAAATACCTTTTCCGCCAATGTTTTTGGCGAGTTCAATATCGGTTAAGCGGTCTCCTATGACAATAGAATTTTTTAAATCGTAGTCGCCATTCATATAGGGTTTTAAAAGTCCCGTTTTGGGTTTTCGGGTGTCGGCATTTTGGTGAGGAAAGGTTTTATCAATTAAAATATCCTTGAAATGAATCCCTTCATTTTTAAGGGTTTGGACAATAAAATTTTGCACTGGCCAAAAGGTGTCTTCTGGATAAGATTCGGTGCCGAGTCCATCTTGATTGGTAATCATAATCAACTCGAACTCGTAAAGTTTGGCAATTTTTGACAAATAAGAAATGGCTTCAGGATAAAACTCTAATTTTTCAAAACTGTCGATTTGTTCGTCGTCAGGTTCTTTGATGATAGTGCCATCACGGTCTATGAGCAGTAGTTTTTTCATAGCTTAAATTGATTTAGAATTTTAATAAGGTAAGCGTTTTCTTTGGGTGTGCCAATAGTCATTCTGAGGCAATTTTTGCATCCAGGTTGGTTATGTCTGTTTCTGACCACAATATTATGGTTTAAAAGCATTTGATATCGTTGGTTGGCATTGTCAACTTTAACCAGTAAAAAATTGGCATCACTTGGATAAACTTGCTCAACCCATTTCACATTTTTTAAGGCTTTTTTTACTTTTAATTTTTCTTCTTGAATAATATTGATTTGGTCTTGAACTTCTTTGGTATTTTTTAACTGTTTCAGCGCGGCGTTTTGGGTCAGTTGATTAATATTATAAGGTGGTTTGATGCGGTTGAGGTATTGAATAATTTCAGGATTGGCAAAACACATCCCTAATCTTGCTCCTGCTAAACCAAAAGCCTTTGAAAAAGTTTGCATCACGACAAGATTTTTAAAATCATTTAAGTTTTCCAACATTGATTTTTGATTAGAAAAATCTTGATAGGCTTCATCTACTACTACTATTCCTTTGAAATGTTTGAGCAATTGAATAATATCTTCTCGAATCATAGTATTTCCTGTAGGATTATTAGGCGAGCAGATAAAAATCAATTTAGTTTGATTTGAAATTTCATTTAAAACTTTAGGAACATCAATTTGAAAATCAGCATCTAAATTTACAGTTTTAACCTTGACCGCATTGAGTTCTGCTACAACTTGATACATTCCATAAGTTGGTGGAAATATCAAGATTTCATCATCATAGGGTTGACAAAACAAACGCAGCAACAAGTCAATAACTTCGTCACTTCCATTGCCAAGCAAAATCTGTTCTGGGCTAACATTTTTGAGCTGAGAAATTTCAGTCTTGAGTTCAGTTTGATACGGATCAGGATAACGGTTTAAATGTGTTTGAAATGGGTTTTCATTGGCGTCTAAAAAGGTCATACCTTCTGTTGAGGTGCTAAACTCATCCCTTGCCGAAGCATAAGGTTTTAAGCTTAGCAACTCAGGCCTTATCAACTTTGATATGTCAAAATTATTTGTCATTCTAAATCTTTTAAACGCAATGTCACCGCATTTTTATGGGCTTGTAACTCTTCAGTTTCAGCCATCATTTCTATATGTGGTCCGAGGTTTTTCAAGCCTTCTTTTGTGATTTTTTGATAGGTAATTTTTTTGTGAAAGGCATCGAGGTTTACGCCGCTATATTGTCTTGCATAAGCGTTAGTCGGTAAAGTATGATTAGTTCCAGAAGCATAATCGCCTGCGCTTTCTGGAGTAAAATTCCCTATAAAAACTGAACCCGCGTTATGGATTTGTTCAACAAGCTTGTCTTCGTTTTTTACACAAATAATTAAGTGTTCCGGACTGTAAAAATTTGTCATTTTAATAGCTGTTTCTGAATCGGAAACCACAATGAACTTGGAATGTTGAATGGCTTCAGTGGCGATGGCTTTTCGAGGAAGGTTTTTAAGTTGAACTTGCAGAGCTTGTTGAGTGGCTATGGCAAAATCTTTGGAGGTCGTTACTAAAACCACTTGACTATCGGCGCCGTGTTCGGCTTGACTTAATAAATCTGAGGCCACATAATTGGGGTTTGCATTATCATCGGCTAAAACCAATAGCTCTGATGGGCCAGCAGGCATATCAATGGAAACGTCGTAACTTGTAGCAACTTGTTTAGCTACTGTGACATATTGGTTGCCGGGACCAAAAATTTTATAAACCTTTGGTATACTTTCTGTGCCAAAAGTAAGTGCTGCAATGGCTTGAATTCCGCCAATTTGAAAAATTTTATATATGCCACATTTGTATGCAGCATAGAGCATTGCAGGATGTACTTGTCCTGATTTTTGTGGAGGCGTAGTCATCACAACCTCATCACAACCTGCAATTTGAGCAGGAATGCCTAACATCAAAATACTTGAAAACAAGGGAGCTGTACCGCCTGGAATGTATAAACCAACTTTCTGAATAGGTTTACTGGCTTGCCAACAGGTTACGCCAGGTTGTGTTTCAACTTTAATAGGCCTACTGTTTTGAGCTTTATGAAATTTATAAATATTATCATAAGCTATGTCGATGGCCTTCTTTAAGTCTGAAGAAATTGTTTTTTCAGAAGCTTTTATATGGGTTTCATCAACTTTGGCTTCATCAATTTTTAAACCATCAAAAAGTTCTGTATATTTTGACACAGCAGTGTCCCCATTATTTTTGATATCTTGAAAAATAGCTTTGACATCGTGTTCTAAAGCTGCATAATCTTGAGTTGGTCTTTTTAATAAGTCTTTCCAAGATTCTGGCTTTGGGTTTTCAATTATTTCCATCACAAATATTTTTAAAGAATCATTTTTTCGATTGGCGCCACTAAAATACCTTCTGCTCCAGCAGATTTGAGTTGGTCTATAACTTCCCAAAAATCATTTTCATCAATGACCGTGTGTACTGAAGACCAGTTACTTTTAGCCAAAGGTAAAACCGTTGGACTTTTCATCCCTGGTAAAAGTTGAATAACGTGGTCTATTTTATTGTTTGGTACATTCATTAAAATGTATTTTGAGGTTTTCGCCTTTAAAACGGCATCAATTCTAAAACTCAATTTGTTTAAGATTTGCAGAGTCTCTTCTTTTATAACTGGAGAAACTGCTAAAACGGCTTCACTTTTTAAAATGACTTCAACCTCCTTTAAATTGTTTTTAAACAAGGTGCTGCCTGAAGATACAATATCACAAATAGCATCGGCTAAGCCAATATTTGGGGCAATTTCTACCGAACCGTTAATGATATGAATATCTGCTGAAATTCCATTTTTGTCTAAAAATTGCTGAACTGTGTTGGGGTAAGACGTGGCTATTTGTAATCCATCAAAATCTTTTACACCATTATAAGATTGAGATTTTGGAATGGCCATAGACACTTTGCATTTGGAAAAGCCAAGTTTCATTTTAATGTCGAGGTCTTGGTTTTTTTCAATCAATAAATTTTCGCCGAGAATTGCGCAATCTACAACACCATCTTTTAGGTATTGTGGGATGTCGCCATTTCTGAGGTAATAAATTTCCAAAGGGAAATTATTGGCACTTACTTTTAACTGGTCTCGGCCATTATTGATAGAAATGCCACAATCTTTTAATATTTTAAGGGAGTCATCGTGAAGTCGACCTGATTTTTGAACTGCAATTTTTAATTTCATAATTTTAATTTATCAAATAAAAAAACCCGCTTGAATATTCAAACGGGTTGTATATTATTAGGCATCACACAACTACCGCTTGA
>JASMTR010000021.1:0-24377 GCA_041694175.1 Bacteroidales bacterium | reverse complement strand
TTAAAGAATGGGTTATTGCTATTCGTTTAGAAAAACAATACACCAAAGACGAAATCATTGCTATGTATTTCAATATTTTTGACTTCACACGTGGTGCTGTTGGTATCCGTTCTGCAGCGCGGATTTATTTTGGAAAAGAACCTCAAGATTTGAATATTGAAGAATCTGCAACTTTGGTAGCGATGTTTAAAAACCCTGTACTGTACAACCCTTATCGGGATATTTTTAAAGATAATGCACTTCAAAGACGCAACCAAGTCTTTGTACAAATGGCTAGAAATGAATTTATAACAGAAGCCGAAAAAGACTCTTTGCAAGCTTTGCCATTAGAGCTAAATTATACTCCAGAATACCAAAACGATGGGCAAGCTACTTATTTTAGAGCTGAACTGAAAAAATTTATGAATAAATGGATCAAAGATAATCCTAAAAGTGATGGCGAACTTTACAGCTTATACAGCGACGGTTTAAAAATTTACACCACATTGGACTCTAAAGCTCAAACCTATGCAGAAAGTGCTGTTGAAGCCCATATGAAAAACCTTCAAAAGGTGTTTTTTGAAAAGAATAAAAACAATAAAACAGCACCTTTCAGAAGTCTTACATCAAAGGAAATCGAAAGAATAATTGATAGAGCCATAAAAAACTCTTCTCGGTATAGGCAAATGAAAAAAGCTGGTGTTGCTGAAGATTCTATTTTAGCTTCATTTGATAAGCCCACACAAATGAAAGTCTTTAGTTGGGAAGGCAAAAAAGACACCTTAATGACTCCAAGAGATTCTATTTATTACCATAAATCATTTTTAAATGTAGGTATGATGTCTATGCGACCACAAACAGGCGCTATAAAAGCTTGGGTTGGTGGCATTGACTTTGAAAATTTTAAATACGAGCACGTTCAACAAGCTAAACGCCAGGTTGGGTCAACCTTCAAACCATTTGTTTATGCCACAGCGATTGACCAACTTCACCTCTCGCCTTGCTATGAACTGCCTAACACTAAATTTACCATACCAAAAGGAAAATTTGGTTTAATTAAAGATTGGACACCTGAAAACTCAAGTGATGATTACGGAGAAATTAAAACCTTAAAACAAGCACTCGCAGAATCTATCAATACCATTACAGCACGGGTTATTGATAAAACAGGTCCTCAGCCTGTATTACAACTGGCTCAAAAATTAGGTATTAATACCGAAAACATTGAGCCTTATCCCTCTATAGCCTTAGGCACACCGGATTTGAGTGTTTACGAAATGGTGTCTGCTTATAGTACTTTTGCTAATAAAGGCGTTCACGTTGAACCTTATTATGTGAGTAGAATTGAAGATAAAAATGGAACCATTTTATACCAACACAAACCTAAAAGCCAAGATGTTTTAAGTCACGAAACAGCTTATGTCACACTCAAACTTTTGGAAGGTGTGACGCAATATGGCTCAGGCCAACGTTTAAGAGGAACTTGGGCAAAAAACTTACCACATTACAAAAAAGCTGTCACGGGTTACCCTTATGATTTTGAAAACCCTATCGCAGGAAAAACAGGAACTACACAAAACCAAAGTGACGGCTGGTTCATTGGTATGGTGCCAGATTTAGCCACAGGCGTTTGGGTTGGTGGAGAGGATCGCTCAGTGAGATTTCGTAGTATCACTTATGGTCAAGGAGCAACTATGGCTTTACCTATTTGGGGTATGTATATGAAAAGCCTTTATCAAGATGAAGAATTTGAAGTTTCGGCTGAAGACTTTGAAGAACCTGAAAACCTAAGTATTCAAGTGGAATGCGATAACGAAGTTAAAGACGATGATAAAGCAAAAACTCAACCCGATTACAATATCGATTTTTAAGATTTAAAACCATCAATAATGGCGAACACCAAAGCTCATTTTCAGAAATCATCTCAACCTGTTCGCCCAAAAAAGTCTTTTGGTCAACATTTTTTAAAAGACGAAACCATTGCTCAAAAAATAGCAGATGCATTAGACTATATAGCTTTTGATAAACTTATAGAAATCGGGCCAGGCACGGGTATGCTCACAAAATATTTACTCAAAAAACCTGTTGAACTTTATGCTTTTGAAATCGACAGAGATTCTGTTGCTTATCTCAAAGAACACGTTTTAAACCCGCTTGAAAATCAATCTCGTTTTAAAATCATTGAGCAAGATTTTTTAAAAGCAGACTTAGAAGAGATTTTAAACGACAACAATTTTGGAATCATAGGGAATTTTCCTTATAATATCTCAAGTCAAATTTTATTTAAAACGATTGAATTAAGAGACGTTGTGCCACAATTTTCAGGGATGTTTCAAAAAGAAGTCGCCAAGCGTATTTGTGCAGAAAGTGGTAATAAAACCTATGGTATTTTATCTGTGCTTACACAAGCATTTTACGAAACAGAATATTTATTTACTGTAAAACCTCAGGTGTTCAATCCACCGCCAAAGGTAGATAGCGGCGTTATAAAATTGACCCGTAGAGAAAACTACAAATTAGATTGTGACGAAAAATTATTTTTTAAAGTAGTTAAAACTGCTTTTCAGCAACGCCGAAAAACCCTTCGTAACAGTTTAAAAACATTCAATTTAAGCGATAATTTAAAATCAGACCTTATCTTTGCTCAAAGACCCGAGCGTTTAAGCTATCAAGATTTTGTTGAATTAACTCTAAAAATAGACCAAGATGCAGTTTGAAATTTCAAAAGCATTTATCGAAAAAATAGAATATCTGATTGAAGAACAAAACAATCAGGAACTTCTGTCGCATCTCGGTGATATGCACCACGCAGATATTGCAGAAATTTTAGACGAACTCACCCTTGATGAAGCTACCTATATCATCAAACTTTTAGATAGTGAAAAGACGGCTGAAATTTTGATGGAAATTGACGAAGATGACCGGGACAAACTCCTCGAAAATCTTACGCCAAAAGAAATAGCAGACGAGATTGAAGAAATGGATACGGATGATGCCACCGACATCATTTCAAATTTATCTGTAGAACTGAAAGATGAAGTATTCAAAAACCTAAAAGACCGCGAACACGCTCAACATATTGTAGAGTTGATGCGCTACGATGAAGATTCGGCGGGTGGTTTAATGGCTAAAGAGCTGATAAAAGTCAATGAAAATTGGAGCGTAACTGGCTGTATGGAAGAAATGCGCGCTCAAGCAGAAAATGTCACGCGAGTACATTCAATTTATGTTATTGACAACAAAGGAAAATTAAAAGGACGATTATCACTCAAAGATTTAATTACTGCTCCAAGTAATGCTAATATTGAAGATGTGTATATTGAAAATGTAGACTATGTTGATGTGCATACTTCTGCTGAAGAAGTCGCTCGTATAATGCAAAAATATGACCTCGAAGCCATCCCTGTTGTTGATGAAATTGGGAGATTGGTTGGTCGAATTACCGTTGATGACATCATTGACTTTATTAGAGACGAAGCCGACAAAGATTACCAAATGGCTGCTGGTATTTCAGAAGATGTAGATGCAGATGATAGTATTTGGGACCTTACACGCGCTCGCTTGCCTTGGTTAGTTTTAGCTCTTTTTGGCGGATTTATAGCCGTTACCGTTGCTGGTCAATTTGAAAGTGCTATGGTGAATTACGGTTTCTTATTTTTCTTTATGCCACTAATTGCTGCTATGGCAGGTAATGTTGGGGTTCAATCTTCTGCCATTATTGTTCAGAGTATTGCAAAAGGCACCTTGACAGGCTCAGTTTGGAAACGCTTGCTTAAGGAAGTCGGTCTTAATGTTTTAAACGGCGTGATTTTATCAATTATCCTATTTCTTGGTGCACATTTCATTCTTGGGCGTGACTATCTAGTCGCTTTCACGGTATCTATGGCATTAATTTCAGTGATTATCATAGCTTCGCTCATAGGCACATTTGTGCCTATTATGTTAAACCGCTACAAGATTGATCCAGCATTGGCAACAGGTCCTTTTATCACGACAAGCAATGATATTTTTGGGCTATTGATATTTTTTACTATTGCTAAATATATGTTGGGATTTTGAAATGATTGACAATGCCGAAAGCCATTCCATTTGAAAAAATATTTAAAGTTGAAAATGAAGTAATAGATCATTTTAACCACGTCAACAATATAGCTTATATTCAATGGGTTTTAGGAATCTCAAAAGACCATTGGGTTAGCTTTAGCCCAGAAAGTGTTAGAAATCAATTTGGTTGGATGATTTTAAAACACGAAGTACATTACAAAAGACAAGCTAAACTCAATGATGAGTTAATTATCAAAACTTGGATTGATGATTTTTCTACAGCAACTTCCGTCAGAAAAACAAGTATTAGAGACGCTGGTACCAAAAAGTTGATTTTTGAATCTGAAGCACAATGGTGTTTTATCAACTTAAAAACGCAAAAACCTACCCGTTTGACTTCAGATATTTTAAAACCCTATTTTGAGAACTTATGAAAATACTTCATCTTGACCAAAATCATCCTTTACTCGTTAATCAGCTTGAAGCTTTAGGAATGACCAATGTAGAAGATTATTCATTATCAAAATCTGATGTTGAAAAATCTATCAAAAACTATGATGGTATCATCATCCGCAGTCGATTTCCTATTGATAAATCATTTTTACAAAAAGCAAAAAACTTAAAATTTATTGGTCGTGTAGGTGCTGGATTAGAAAACATTGATATTGAGTTTGCAGAGCGACAAGGCATAAAATTGTTTAACGCACCAGAAGGCAATCGCGATGCTGTTGCAGAACACGCCTTGGGTCTTTTATTGAATTTAACTAATCGGTTGTTCATTGCCCACCAAGAAGTTGAAAATGGGATTTGGAAACGAGAAGACAACCGCGGCGAAGAAATTATGGGTAAAACCATTGGCATTTTTGGCTACGGTTATATGGGAAAAGCTTTTGCAAAACGCCTTCAAGGTTTTGGTTGCAAAGTGATTTGCTATGATATTAAAACCAAGGTTGGCGATCAATTTGCAAAGCAAGTGGACTTAAAAACCTTTTTTGAGGAAACTCAAATTTTGAGTCTTCACGTGCCTTTAACAGAACAAACTCGACATACCGTTGATAAAAAATTTTTATCTCAATTTTCTCATCCCATTTGGCTAATCAACACCGCTCGCGGTCAGGTTGTTAAAACAGAGGACTTAGTCCAAGCTTTAAAACATAAGCAAGTGAAAGGCGCCGGTTTAGATGTTTTAGAATATGAAAAAACGTCTTTTGAAAATTTGTTTACCAACCCATCTCAAATGCCAGAAGCTTTTAAAACTTTAATACAACTCGACAATGTGATTTTATCGCCACATATTGCAGGTTGGACCATTGAAAGTAAGGCTAAATTGGCGCAAACCATTGTAGATAAAATCAAAAGAGAATTTTTAGATTAAAAAAATCTGATATATTATCGGCTCTAAATCCGATATTGTTGATTATCGGCTCTAAACCCGATTTATTTGAATATCTGCTTTAAAACCGATATATTTGTAAAAAACTTTAAATAAAGATGATAGCAGTATTAACAGGAGATATTGTAAATTCTAAAAGTAAAAATGCTGAAGTATGGCTTCAAATGCTTAAATCTACATTAGAATTATATGGCAAAACACCAAAAGATTGGGAGGTTTTTAGGGGTGATAGTTTTCAATTAGCTGTTTCAAATGAAAAAGCGATATTAGCCTCAATTCATATCAAATCTGCTATTAAACAATTTGAAGATTTAGATGTGAGGATTGGTATTGGTTTAGGAAAACAAAATTATGAATCAAATCAAATTACCGAATCTAATGGCTCAGCATTTGTAAGATCTGGAGAAAGTTTCGATACTTTAAAAAGACAAAATATGATTTTAAAATCTGAAAATAAAAAGTTTGACGAATCCATAAACCTAATGCTATCTTTGTCTTTACTCACAGCAGATCGATGGAGTCCAACAGTGGCCAAAATCATCAAGCTTTCGATTGAAAACCCGAACCTCAAACAAAAAGAAATCGCCAACAAGCTCGACAAATCTCAAAGCAGTATCAGCGAAGCCTTAAAACGTGGCGGTTTTGAAGAAATGATGATGATGAATAACTATTATAAAAATCGGATTGCTGAGTTATGTTAGTATTTGCTTTAAAATTATTGATTGCTCATATCATCGGCGATTTTGTCTTACAACCAAAGTCGTGGGTTAAAGAAAAAAAACGCAAAAAACATAAGTCTAAATATTTATACTATCACATTTTGGTGCACACCATTGCTCTGCTCCTTCTTTTAAAATTAGATTTTAGTCTTTGGCCTTATATTTTAATGATATTATTGAGCCATTTTGTTATTGATTTGGCAAAACTTCACTTGCAAAACTCCAAAAATTCGAGACGCTTATTTTTTATTGATCAAGGATTACACATATCAGTTATTGGCTTTGTGATATATCTTAAATTTCCATTTTCTATTGGTTTTGATAAAATATTTTCAGATGATTTTCTGCTGACACTATTAGCTATTTTGATGTTAACATCTGTATCTTCAATTGTTATGAAAATACTGATGAGCAAATGGCAATTAGATGAATATCAGCCAAAAAGTGCTTTAAAAAATGCTGGTGCTTTTATTGGTATTTTAGAACGCTTATTTATTTTTCTATTTATTGTATTGGGTCAATGGAGCGCAATAGGATTTTTAATCACCGCAAAATCTGTATTTCGATTTGGCGACCTTTCAAGAGCAAATGATAGAAAACTCACAGAATACATTTTAATTGGCACTTTATTGAGCTTTCTCATAGCTATTGGCGTAGGTTTAGGTTATAAATATTTAATCACAATCTAAATTTATTAAATGATTTTCAAACAAATCTTTTTGTTTTTACTAATAGTATTTTTAAGCATTCAAAAAGCTTATCCACAGTTTAAAACCGCTTTTGAAATCAACAACAATGATATCAAAGTGGTGTGGTTTCAAGCCTATCAAGTTTCAAAAATTGAAATCAAGACCCATAAACCATCTTTTTTTAAATTCAATTCATCTGCAGAAAGCACTTATAAAAGTGATCTATATTTTGACTATCATATCAAAAATGATAGCTTAATTATCAAAAGTATTTATCCTAAAGCTTTAGAGTTTGGCGATAATAAAATGACTTCGATGCAAGGGTTTTCTGTAAGTGTAAATTTTAGTCTTCCACAAGGGTCTAAACTAATTATAGAGTCAGATTTGGCTTCAGTTGAAGGTGAAGGTGAGTTTGAGTATTTTCAACTCAATACAAAATCTGGACATTGTCACTTCAAAGCTTTTGTAGGCAATGCAGACATCAACACCTTTAACGGTAACATAAAAATAAACACCAAAAACGCAGGTATTAAGGCGTTTTCACAAAATGGAATGCTAAAAGTTGATTCTTTTTACTATAAAAAACATCAAATTAACCTCAAGACGGTAAACGGTGATATCATCGTTAGGCAAATGGAATAAAAACCTTATTTTTGCGCTCAAATCTTTTTTATAGATGAACTTAAAAAAATCAATCTGGATCATTGTCGTGATTTTACTCATTGATCAGATTTCTAAAATTTATATCAAAACCAATTTTAAACTGTATGAAAGCATTGAGGTGTTTTCTTGGTTTCAAATTCTATTTATAGAAAACGAAGGAATGGCTTGGGGCGCAAAAATTCCAGGTGAGTATGGCAAAATTATACTCACTGTATTTCGCCTGTTTGCCATTGTTGCTATTGGCTGGTGGTTGTGGGATTCAACTCGTAAAAAAGCACCAAAAGTATTATTAATTGCTATCAGCTTGATATTTGCCGGTGCTATGGGCAATATTATCGACTCGGTATTTTACGGTATTATTTTTAATGATAGTTTAGGGCAAGTTGCTACCGCATTTTCAGATAGTGGTGGTTACGCTCCAATGCTCAAAGGCAAAGTAGTTGATATGCTATATTTTCCACTTTACGATGATATTCTGCCGAGCTGGATACCTATTTGGGGTGGCGAGCGCTTTGTATTTTTTGAACCTGTTTTTAATATTGCTGATACGGCCATAAGCACAGGTTTTGGAATTCTCTTGGTCTTTCACAAAAAAGCTTTCCCAAAGAAAGAAAAGACCTCTTAACTATGAACCTTATTTCTGTTGAACACATCGCCAAATCTTATGGCACGCTAAGACTATTTGAAGACTTATCTTTTGGTATTAATCACGGTCAAAAAATTGGCTTAGTCGCACAGAATGGTAGTGGAAAGACCAGTTTGCTTAAAATATTAGCCCAAAAAGATGCGCCAGACCAAGGCGAAATCAATTTTAGAAATGACATAAAAATCGGGTTTTTATCCCAAGAACCAGACCTTAATCCAAATCTAAATGTTGAGGAAAGCATTTTAGCCTCAGATAATGAGATGCTCAAGGTTATCAGTCAATACGAAAAAGCGCTTCAAAACCCCAGTGATGCAGAAGCCTACCAAAAAGCTTTTGAAGATATGGAAGCGCTCCAAGCTTGGGATTTTGAAAGTCAATATCAGCAAGTACTTTCTAAATTAAAACTACAAGATTTACAAAAACCCGTGAAAAGTCTTTCTGGTGGACAAAAAAAGCGATTAGCTTTAGCCATTTTGTTGTTAGATTCGCCAGACTTACTCATTCTTGACGAACCAACAAACCATTTAGACCTTGATATGATTGAGTGGCTTGAAGGCTATTTTACCCAAGCCAAAATGAGCTTCTTTATGGTGACTCACGACCGGTATTTTTTAGAACGGGTTTGTAACCAAATTATGGAGCTTGACCAAGGCGAACTTTACACCTATAAAGGTAATTATAGTTATTATCTTGAAAAACGAGAAGAACGTATTCAGCAACAAGAAACCTCAACTGAAAAAGCCAAACAGCTTTTTAAAAAAGAATTGGGTTGGATGCGTCGCCAACCCAAAGCCCGAACCACTAAATCGAAATCGCGGATAGATGATTTTGAAGACATTAAAAAACGGTCTCAACAACGCCGAAAAGACCACGAAATAGAGCTTGAAATCAATATGGAACGCCTCGGCACCAAGATTGTGGAATTTCATAATGTCTCTAAAGTTTTTGACAATAATACTTTGTTTGAAAATTTTGACTATAACTTTAAGCGTGGTGAACGTATTGGAATTATTGGTAAAAACGGTAGTGGAAAATCTACATTCCTCAACATTCTGACCGAAAACCTAAAACCCGATACAGGCAAAGTGGTTTTGGGCGAAACCCTAAAATTTGGCTATTACCGTCAAGGTGGTTTAGAGGTGAAACCTGGCAAAAAGCTCATTGAAGTCATTAAAGATTTTGGTGAATACATCCCATTAGCCAAAGGCAGAAAAATATCAGCTTCTCAATTATTAGAACGCTTTTTGTTTGACCGTAAAAAGCAATACGATTATGTTGAAAAATTGAGTGGTGGTGAATTGAAACGTTTGTATTTGTGCACGGTCTTAATTCAAAATCCTAATTTTTTAATTCTCGATGAACCCACCAACGATTTGGACGTGGTAACCATTAATGTGCTTGAAAATTTTTTGATGGATTTTCCAGGCTGCTTGATTGTCGTCTCTCACGACCGTTATTTTATGGATAAAATTGTTGACCATTTGTTTGTATTTGAAAATGGCAACATTAGAGATTTTCCTGGTAACTACTCAGACTACAGACAATATGAAGCCTACAAGCCATCTGAAAAAATCGAAACCAAACCAACACCTACAAAACCTCAAGAAAAAGAAAAACCCGAAAATAAACTCAGCTATCACGAGCAAAAGGAGCTCAAACAATTGGAGACCCAAATCAAAAATTTAGAACGCGAAAAGAGTAAATTACAACAAGCCTTTCTCGAAGACTTATCAGCAGAAGAGATTAAAGAAAACAGTATTAAGCTTCAACAAATAGAAGCTAATATTGATGAAAAAACGGAGAGGTGGTTTGAGTTGACAGAATAGGTTTTGTGCATTTCTATGGGGTTAAACCCATAGGGAAATAAAAAAGATTTGAAGAATCATATTTCTTTGGCAAGTCTTGAATTGTAAATCAAAAAACTCCTTGTGAACACTGCGAAAACAAACGACCCATTCTATAAAAACCTTGAAATACTACTGTTCAAAACAAAGACTACTCTTCAGAAAATTCAGTCAATTGCCCATCATACCGCATAACAGTTTTGTGAACAGGTCTGATGTTGACGCTTACTTTTTCGTTAGGATAAATATCTATTGACACCTCATATTTTTCGTTATTATTTCTTTTTTGCTTTGCTGAAAATTCCAATTCCAATTTACCCTTATCTGTATTGATTTTTTTGGTTAAGTCTTTAAGTAGTTCATCAAATTGAATTGCGAGGTCTGTCCCACCATAGGCGCCTGAACTTGTTCGGCTTTCTCCAAAAAAAGGCAAATAGCCTGAAACGGTGTCGTTTTGTATTTTTATAAAATTTCCGTCGCCTCTTACGTCTATTCTGTTGATATTGTCTCCTGTGTTTCTCAACAATGCATTAGCAACTTGTGTTGTTGCAGTTGAAGTAAAAGGATAAGCCACGTTTATTTTTACATAATAATCTTTTTTAGCATATAATGAATCCAAAATTTCTAAATCATTAGCCTTAGCTTCTGCTTTAGCAATTTGGTTGGTTTTACAACTCCACAACAAGCTAAAAAGGCCTATCAAATAGAGGAAATTTCGTATCTTGTGTATTATAATTCTATTCATAATGTATAAAAGTAACATTAATTTTTAACAATAGTAATCTTATTAACAGAGTGATTAGGCTTTAGTGCTTATAAGATACTTATTTTAAAATTCTTTATATTTGAAATAGAAATAATGAGTTATGGATAACACAAAATTAAGAGCTAAATGGCAAAAATCTATTTCTGAAGTTGATGAAGATTTTTTGATTCTAATAGATGAGATATATTAAAGCTACAAAGACCATAAGCCGAGTGATTTTTTTGATAATCTTCCTGATGACATTCAAATTTTCTTTTAATAAGTAAAAAACAATCAGATAATCATCAGACGTCACCTCACAATGAAGTTGTAAAGGAAATAAGAGCAAAGTATAATGTCAAATGACAGGTATTCTATATTTTGGACAAGTATCGCTAAGCTATCATACGCTAACGAATTGGACTTCATAAAATACAATTGGAACCTTAAGGAAGTTGAAAAGTTTATGAATATGGTTGAACACCTATTTTCATTATTGTCAAATAACGTATTACAAGGAAAATTATCAGTAAAAACGGGGATTTATAAATTATTGATTTCAAAACAAACGAGCTTATTTTATGTTTATAGAAAAGACAAAAAAACAGATTGACTTGCTGTTGTTTTGGAATATTAGCAAAAACCCTAAAGTTCTTAAAAATCTACTTTCAAAATTTAAGTCGCAATAATTTTATAATAAAGAACACAAAAGGCAGTATAAAAATCTCAGGTCAATCAAACTGCTTATTATGAGTTGGTTATTTAAAAAAAAGAAACTTCGATTAATCCTCTGTATTCTTCTTTTCGCGTTCTTTTTTTGCTGAAGAATTTATGAAGTAAACCACAAAACCAACAAGTCCTGCAATGACGAGTCCAAAGACAACAGTCATCATTATGGCGCCATTGGTCCAATCTACAAAAGGGATAAGGTATTGCATAGGTTTGGTTTTAAAAGTATTCAAAATTATGAATAAGGATTTCGATTTAAAATGACAAGTGTCAGTTTTAAGACAATCTGATTTTTTGTAGTAATTTCGCTCTAAATTATTACTTATGTTGTGGTTCAGGTTCAAAACCTTTATTCAATATCTATTAAAATCCACTAATCAACACGGCATTCATTCGCCGTTTGTTTACGAATTTGTAACACAATGTTTGTATGTTAAAACACCAAAAAATAAATTAAAATCTCTTCGTGACCTAAGACAACCTCTTCTGAAATCACAACAAGAGCTTGAGGTGGTAGATGAAGGCAAAGGCTCACAGCAATTTAATTCAAATACTAGAAAAGTTAGTGCTATAGCAAAAAATGCTGGTATGGGTTGGCATCAGTCTAAGTTGATATTTAAAATTATTAATTATTTCAATATAAAAAACACTTTAGAACTCGGCACATCAGTCGGATTAGGGAGTTTAGCTATGGCAACAAACCAATCCAATAACCACATCAACACCGTTGAAGCTTGCCCAAAAACCTCAAAGTTTGCTAAACGCTATTTTGAACAGAATAATTTGAGTGATATACAGGTTTACACTTCTGAATTTCAGTCTTTTTTAAACCAATTACCCAAGGACAAAATCTATGATTTAATTTATCTTGACGGTCATCATCAAAAGGATGCTACATTGCATTATTTTGAACAACTAAAATCTCATATTCACGATAATAGCCTTATTATTTTAGATGACATTTATTGGTCAAAAGGTATGCAGGAAGCCTGGCAAACAATCTGTCAAGATGATAAAGTTAAAGTGAGTATAGATTTGTATTTTTGGGGAATAATATTTTTTAAGCCCGAATTGAGCAAGCAGCATTTTAAAATTCGCTGTTTATTTTAAATTAAACCCAATGGAGTTTTTAAAAAACCTTTCAGAAGAAACCCAACTGATATTGTTAGTTGTAGCTATAGCCGTTTTGTTTGCTTTAGTTTTACTCAATAACAAACGCAATAAAAAGTTGCGATACGACCGCGATAAACGACATTTTACAAAAAACTACTTTAAGAAAAAAAGGAAACATAAACACAACAGCAAATGAAAATATACACCAAAACTGGCGATAAAGGACAAACCTCATTATTTAGTGGAAACAGAGTGCCGAAGCACGATTTACGAATTGAAAGTTATGGTACCATCGACGAGCTTAATTCATATATAGGCGTGATAAAGGACCACAGCCCTGAAGGTGAAGATTTGAAATTACTTCACAACATTCAAGACCGGTTATTTAGCATCGGGTCTATTTTGGCTACCGAACCTAAAAAACTAAAAGATAAAAACGGTAAAGACCGTTTTAAACTGCCAAAAATTAAAGATGAAGACATTGAAAAATTAGAACAAGCCATGGATGAAATGAATGCGGAGCTTCCTGAAATGACACATTTTTTATTACCTGGCGGTCACCCTGTAGTATCGTTTTGTCACGTTGGGCGTTGTGTCTGTAGAAGAGCTGAACGTCGCGTAACAGCCCTTAATGAGCAAGAAGAAGTAGAGGTTAATGTGCTAAAATACATCAACCGCCTATCTGATTTTTTATTTGTATTATCTCGTTATTGGGGAAAAAAAAGCAATGCTGAAGAAGTCAAATGGATTCCAAAAACAGAATAAATGTTTAAAAATACCAAAGCTTTAAGAGTATTCATTGCTATCGCTTCAATAGTGATAGTTGGATTAACCGCTTGGAGTATTTCTTTATTTTACGAACGCATCAAAGCAGACGAGCGTCAAAAAATGGAAATTCTTTCTGAAGCTATAAATGCCATTAATGCTGATAACGAATCCAATTATAGAGAATTGGTTAGAAAAATTCAGAACACCAACACCAATATACCAGGTATAATAGTGGATAATAACAGTGTAATCGTCACCAGTGTTAACTTGCCAAAAGAAGTTGAAAGTGACTCAATAAAACTTTATAATTATCTCAATAACATAAAGGCAGACAACGCGCCCCTATCAATAAACCTTCAAGGTAAAGACAACCAAACTTTATATTACGGAAATTCTGAAGTGCTTACCAAAATAAAATACTACCCCATAATTTTACTCTTAATTATTTTACTTTTTATCGGTTTGCTTTATTTTTTCTACGCAACCTCTAAAGAAAGTGAAAAAAATAAGCTTTGGGCAGGTATGGCTAAAGAAACCGCCCATCAAATTGGCACACCTTTATCGTCTTTAGTAGGTTGGTTAGAAATTTTAAGATCAGAAGGTATCAACAAAGGCTATATTGTAGAAATAGAAAAAGACATTGACAGATTACAAACTATAACAGAAAGATTTTCAAAAGTAGGTTCTCAAATTAAGTTAGAAAAAACTGACCTTGTAGAAGTCACACAAAACACCTATGATTACCTCAAAAATCGCAGTTCTAAACTCATAGATTTTTCAATTGATATCCCTAATGAAGCTACCTATGTTATGCTCAATCAGCCGTTATTCAGTTGGACGATTGAAAACCTTGTCAAAAATGCCATTGATGCTATGCACGGCAAAGGCCAATTAAAAATCGAAATTGTAAGAAGCGGATCCTGGGTGCGGCTTTTAGTTAAAGATAACGGTAAAGGCATAGCCCTAAACAATTACAAAACAGTTTTTAAACCTGGCTACACCACTAAAAAACGTGGTTGGGGCTTAGGTTTGTCTTTGGCAAAACGCATCATTGAAGACTATCACAGAGGTAAGATAAAAGTACTTTTTAGTGAAGTAGGTAAGGGAACGACTTTTGAGATTAAGCTAAAGCGGCATTAAGCACTTAATCAAACTTAAAACTTTTTGGTGTCTCTATCTGGTTTTCAACCAACCTGTAATACTCAATCTCAAGTCTTGTTTTACAGGTTTGACTTCATGCTCTAAAACTTGACTTTCAAAGATGACTAAACGGCCAAATTTTGGAAGAACTGGAATTGTGTTTTCTTGATTATGGGTTTGCGTATAAATTACCAATTCGCCTCCATTTATAGCTGACCAATCTTTGTTGAGGTATAATACCATTGACAGTTTTCGTCTTTGATCATTCTGAAAAGTATCGAGATGCCGCTTATAAAACCGACCTTGTGGATAAACCGCAAAGTGAAATTCTTTATGCAAAATACCCATAAAACAAGTCCGGTTGAGATAATCAATAAACAGCTGAATCTGTTTTAAAAACCGAAGTTCAATTTCATTTGGCATTTTATCATTGATCCATTGGATATAATCGCCCCTGATTTCAGTCTTGATGTGCTCGTCAAAATGTTTGCCGATAGCCGCTTTTTTGAGTTCATCAGCTTGGTATAAAGCTAAAATATGCTGTTGTAAATGCTGTAAAAGATCATCGTCAAAAAAATCATCTGTCACAGCGTAGTGATGGTCTTGGAGTTGGGAAATGATGTTTTCGTAAGTATTGTGAAAACTTTCATTTAATTGCTCGGAGAGTAAAGCTTTTGTCATTTTTTTCAACACCCTTTGTATAAAAGGGCTTGCAAAAATAGTTTATTTTTTTGTTATGTGTTATAATACTGAATATCTCGGTAGAAGCCGTTTTGTTGACTTTGAGTTATAATTGGCATTGAAGACCATTTCGGGTAAAATACGTGACTTACAGTGAGGCTGGTTTCGTCGCTATGCTTCCTTCTACCATAGGCGGACAAGCGGAATGACGAGGAAATATACGTCACTGCGATGCCGAGTTTTTCGACTAAAGTAGTCTTTTGAGTTTTAGTTCTGCTTGGGGTAAAAACACAATATTACATTTAACTCCTACCCGCAAGGCGGAGCAAATTTGCGCCTTGCGGGTGTTACGCTTGATTGGAATGGAAACCCCGTAAAGCCCAAAGCCTTAGACTTGTGCGGCTGAAGGGCTTGACCTTAGGAAAGACCTGCAGCTGCGAGCAAGTCTTGGCTTGGGGCTGCGGCGTTGAAATGGAAAGCAAGGTGACGTCCTGAAAAAAATAAATTCAACTTTAGAGCGTTTCAACTAAGAGTTTTATATTTTTACCAAAATTTAACGCGTGGCTGGATCCTTTGAAAAATATCAAAAAAGGCGATTGATTTCGTCTTATATTTCTGTGATAATCAGCATTGGTTTGGTGTTGTTTCTCGTGGGTTTGCTCGGTATTTTGGTGATTAACACGCAAAAAGTTGCTAACCATTTTAAGGAGCAAATTGCGATGAGCATTTACCTGAAAGACCAAGCCAAGGAAATTGAAATTGACCAACTGCAAAAGCAATTGGCACTGGCAGACTACACAAAAAATACGGTTTATACGTCTAAGGAGGAAGCGGCTGAAATCTATAAACAGGATATTGGTGAAGATTTTATGAATTTTTTGGGCGATGCTAATCCGTTGCCACAGTCCATTGACGTGTATTTTAAAGCCGATTTTGTGAATGAAGTGCAATTGGCAGAGATTGCGCGTGACTTGTCTGAAAAGGATTTTGTAGCCGAGATTGTTTATGACAGACCTTTGATTGCTTTGCTGAACAACAACATCAAAAAAATTAGTTTTTGGGTGTTGGTCATTTGTGGCGTGTTTACTTTTATTGCGGTATTGTTAATTAACAGTTCTATACGCTTGTCGGTTTATTCTAAACGTTTTGTGATTAAAACGATGCAAATGGTTGGTGCGACTAAAGGTTTTATACGTCGTCCTTTTATTTGGAAAAGCGTGAAGTTAGGAATGGTCGGTGCTATTTTAGCGATGCTTGGAATGGCCGCAGTCTTGTATTTTTTAGACCAAACTTATCCGGAGTTGGATTTGTTGGTTAATGAATTGCTACTTGGCGGATTATTTGCAGCTGTATTTTTATTGGGTGTGCTTATTTCGTGGTTCAGCACTTTTTTAGCAACGCAACGTTTTTTGAATTTAAAGACAGACGAACTTTATTATTAAGATTATGGGTGGAGAAAGCAAACGCAAAGAAGAGTTGAAAGAACAGAAACAAAACGCCTTTATTTTTGAGCGAAAAAACTATCTGTTTATGATTATTGGCTTGGTGGTGATTGCCATTGGATTTATCTTAATGAGTGGTGGTGGCAGTGATGATCCAGAGGTGTTTAACCCAGATATATTTAGTCCACGACGTATCCGTTTGGCACCAACGATTGTGATTATTGGATTTGCTATTGAGGTTTACGCTGTTTTGCTCAATCCCAACAAAGGTAAATCTTAAGTTTTGAGTTTAAGGACTTCAGAATTTTCTAAAGATTATTTTCTTAATGGAGCGGTGTTGTGCTTCGATAAACCACTGCATTGGACGTCTTTTCAATTGGTCAACAAAGTGCGTTGGCTGATCAAGCAACGATACCAACTCAAAAAAATTAAAGTTGGTCACGCTGGCACGCTTGATCCTTTGGCTACAGGCTTAGTGATTATATGTACGGGCAAAGCCACTAAAACTATTCCAGAATTAATGGGACAAGCCAAAACCTACACCGGTGAATTTACACTTGGAGCTACGCGTCCATCTTTTGATATGGAAACTGAAATTGATGCGGAGTTTCCTATTGAACACCTTAACGCTGAACTTATCAAAGCCAAAACCAGGGAATTTATAGGCAAAATTCAACAGCAACCGCCCATTTTTTCTGCTCTAAAAAAAGACGGTAAACGCCTTTACGAATATGCCAGAAAAGGTGAAACGGTTGATATTCCTAAACGTGAAGTTGAAATTACAGGTTTTGACATCACAGCTGTAGATTTACCTCAAGTTCAATTTAAAGTGGATTGCAGCAAAGGCACTTATATTCGTAGTTTGGCTCAAGATTTTGGGCAAGCTTTAGGTAGTGGCGCTTATTTGTCAGCCTTGCAGCGTACGGCTGTCGGAGATTTTAAGTTAGACCAAGCGTTGAGTTTGGAGGCGTTTATAGAGGTTTTGAATTGAGAAACACGTCACTGCGAGTCCAAATATATTGGTAGTCTGTTGTTTATGAGTTGTTGATGAAGCAAAAGCTTGGCACTGCTTGGAAAAACCTTACAGGTTTGGTAAATACGTTTACTCCAAAAACCACTCAATTGATGACTTTAGATGAATGGTACTAATCGAACTAACTTAAATCAGATAGTCTCCAACTGGTTTCTGAGGTCTTTTACTATACTTTGACCTTTGTCTTTGTTATACCATTTTTGTAGGTCTTCTTTAAACTCGGGTGTGAGTTGACCATGTTGGTCTTTATAAGATTTAACCATTTCAGTGGCTTCAGTAGGTCTTGGCCCCCAAGTAAATAAGACGTTATTATCATCGTCTAACGCAATCAGTTTGGGAATGGCTTTTCCGCCGTTAGTTAAAAACTCTTGCATCAGCTCGTCGTTGTCGTCTCTCAACACGACTTTAAGCTCTAGTTTTGGCGAAGATTCAGCCACAGCATTAATAATAGGCAAAGCATGTGATGCATCGCCACACCAACCTTCGGTAAGGACTAAAAAGGTGACGGGTTTGGATATATTCTCAAAAAAACTTTTATCGTTTTCAGAAAGCTTAAAGGTTTTATCCCAACGTTTCATTCTTCTTTGAGACAACTTAGAGTAGTTGAGCATATCTTCATTTTGAGTATCTCCAGTAGACTTTTCTTTGTCGAGTAAATCGTTGACTAAAGTTCTGTATGCATCGTATGAAAAGCCGTTTTTAATAGCATTTTGAATTGAGGTATTGAGGTCTATTGTAGTATTCATATAAAATATATTTTAACTTATGTCCGAAAGCTTTCAAAGATACTTACGCGTTGTTAATAGATAAATGATATCGGTCATCAAAAATACTGATAAAAAAGTATTGTTTATTATTTTTAATGTAAGTATAATCCATAAATGTTTTGATAATCGCGAAGAGAAAACAAACGTCACCGCGATGCCATTTTTAGCAGAAGCAGTCTGTTGAATTTGAATACTTATTGCTTCTACAACACATTTATATCACGTTTTTAAATACTAAGACGATTTAGTGAAAACAAAAAACCCGCATCATCAGATACGGGTTAATTTAAAATAAGTTTAATAAGTTGAGTTATTCTTCAATGGCTTAGGCATTTTCATTTTTATAAGTTTCTACGTTGGCAATATCGTTGTTATTATAATCTACTTCTACCAATTTGTCTTTTTGCCAAAAGAACCATTTGCCAGTTTTGTTACCTTTATGATAATATGCCACGGCGTTTTTTTTGCCATCTCTATCATAGGCAATCCACTGGCCGTGAAGTTTACCATTTTTATAAGTGCCTTCTTGTTGAATCACTCCGTTGTCATAGTAAAAGATACCTTTTACTAAATCGCCTTTTTTGAAATATTCTACATTGCTTTCTTGAGCAAATAACATTCCACCAAAAAGGCAGGCTGCAATAATCATCATTGTTCTCATCGTCTTGTCATTTAATGTTATGGAACAAATATACAACATATTTACTTATAATTTACTTTTACATAACATTAATTTTACATTAAAACCGTAAAACATTGATATATATTGTATTATGAACATAAATTAATTAACATTAAAGTTAATATTGAGTTGTTTTTGACGTGAAGTTTAATAGTTGATGAGTTTAAAGGTTTTAGAAGAAATAACCTTGGTGTGGACACGGTTTAGGTTTCTCATTTATCCATTGCCATTGTTTTGGATGCTCAACGAGGTTTGGAAATAATGTAGTTTGTTTGGGATTGTAATACAAATCTATTGCTTTATCTCTCGAGGTTAAATGATTCATTTCTGCCATTAAATTATAATAATCTTTACCACCAAAAATACCATAACCTTCATAGCAATACTCTTCCCATATCTGACCTTTATTATCAATCATAAACACTGGGAATACAGGTTTTATTGAGTAATAATTTGAAATACTGCGATTAGTATCTTGTGTAAGCCAGCTAAAAAACCCCATATAATTAATATTAAATTTCAAAAAGGGAAACAAAATTGTCTCCCTTTTTTTGTAAATAACTATCTTGTATGCCTAAAGATCATTATCTTGCATACTAATTAAATAGCCCTTTACGTGTCGTTACAAATATATATCAAAAATGATATAAATACAAATATATTTTATCAAAAATGATAGGTTTTTTTGAAAGACTTAATAAATACATGAAATACAAAGGTTTAAATGATAATAAATTATCAAATGAAACCGGTATTTCAAATGGATTAATCGGGAAAGCTAGAAAAAGGGGATCACTGTCAGGTAAAAATATATCAAAATTGATAAATACTTATCAAGATTTATCTGCGGATTGGTTGTTTACAGGAAAAGGTTCGATGCTAAAAGAAAGTCAAAGACAAGAGTCATTATCTGAAGGTGAAAAAGATTATATCATAGACTTACAGAAAAAAACTATAAAAATATTAGAAAATAAAATTAGAGAATTAGAAAAAAACTGAAAGAAACTTTTTACGTGTTATGTCAAAAATAAAACTCAAAAAAGCGGAGTTGATTATTGATGAAATTATTGATCAATATGCTTATGATGGCGATACAAATCGGCCGTGGATTATCGGCTTTAGTGGCGGTAAAGATTCTACTGTATTACTCACACTGGTTTGGATAGCCTTGAAAAGATTTAGAGAACAAGCGCCGATGCCTTTTCAACTTAAACGTCCTGTTTATGTAGTTTGTAATGATACTATGGTAGAAAACCCTATTATTTCAAACTATGTAGATGATGTTTTAAATAAAATTGACAAAGAAGCCAGAGCTCAAGGCTTACCAATTTTTGTACAAAAAACAACACCCAAGCTTGAAGAGTCATTTTGGATCAATGTTTTAGGAAAAGGTTATCCTGTGCCGAATAACTCTTTTAGATGGTGCACAGATCGGCTAAAAATTAAACCGACTTCAAATTTCTTGTTAGAACAAATAGATAAAATGGGGGAGGCTATCGTTTTGCTTGGAACACGATATGAAGAAAGTGCCACACGTGAGCGTTCAATGAAAAAGCACGAGATCGAAGGTAATCGATTATCTAAACACGGCACAACACCAAACACCTATGTTTATGCGCCAATCAAAAACTTAATGCTTGAAGAAGTTTGGTATATCATAAATGCTGTGCCTTCACCTTGGGGTTTTGATAATTCTATTTTATTTCAAATTTACGCGGATGCCAGTGCCGATGATTATGAATGCCCAACCGTTGTGACCAACAAAAAACATTCATCTTGTGGCCAATCAAGATTTGGATGTTGGACATGCACAGTTGTTAAAAAAGACAAATCCATGTCTGCTTTAATTGAAAATGGACAAGAATGGATGGCTCCACTTTTAAAGTTTAGAAACAATTTAGTAGATAACAGAAATATAGGAGAGAACAGAATGCCTGAGCGAAGAAACGGACAGAAGGCAGTAGATGAAGACGGAAGGAATTTTGGCCCATATACGCCAAAATACAGAGCGGACACATTACGAGAATTACTAGAAACTCAAAAAGCAATTCAAAAGGATAGACCACATATCACTTTAATCAATAATCAGGAATTAATTGCTATACAAGTAATTTGGAATCGTGATATGATTTTTGAATATAGTGTTAGTGATATATACAAAGAAGTTTACGGGAAAGATATTAGCACCAATAATATAAAATCGCTTGACGACACAGAGCGACGAATTTTAAAAGAAGTTTGTGAAGACGATGCAAACTATTATCATTTGATTGACAACTTAATTTCCCTTCAGGAATCTAAAACCCTGATGCTGTCAAAATATGGTTTACATAATGATGTTGAACGCAGAATAGAAGAGTTTGTAAATAAAAGCTAAGCATGCGTATTGACCAAATTGACATACAAAACTTTAGGATCTACAAAGACCAAAACAGTATCAACTTCAAGAAGAAAAAAGATGCTAATATTTTTTTGATTGCTGGTAAAAATGGTTTTGGTAAAACAAGTTTTCTAACGTCTTTGGTTTGGGTGTTTTATGGCAAACTCATCGCTCAAGTAGAAGACAAATACCGTAAAGACATCAAAAAAGCTGGTGGCTATCAAGACTATCTAGACAGCCAATTTAATAATGATGAAAAAAATAGCGAAAACCCAGTCATGTCTGTTGAAGTGACGTTGAGCGATGTTATGATACCCTCCGTGCCTTGCAAAACCGTTCAAATCAAAAGGACTTACAACTACGTTACTAAAAATGAAAACCTTGAACTTCTTATAGATGGCAAAGAAAATGAGTTGACCAAAGATGTTGGTTATGAGGTTTTTATCAATGATTTTTTATTACCCAGAGAAATTGCTAAGTTTTTCTTTTTTGATGCTGAAAAAATTGTATCGCTGGCTGAAGCCAAATCAAAAGCTGAATTACGTAGTCTTAGCCGTGCGTATTCTGAAGTTTTAGGAATAAAAAAATACGAAGAGTTAAAACGAAATCTCGAAGTGCTTTTATCAAATTTAAGACGTCGTGGCGTATCTGAAGATGACAAAGATAAGCTACAAAAATTAATTGCTAAAGACGAAGAGCTTACAAGTCTTATTGATTATAATCAGGAGAAACAAGATGAAGTTGATCTTAAAGAAACTAACTTAAAAGCAAAATCTGACGAGCTTCAAGAAAAGTTGATACGCGAAGGCAACGCTATAACTTTAGAAGAACTCAAAGCATTGAAAGCAGAATACGAAGACGTTAAAAAAGATATACAAGCCACCAAGCAAAAACTTAAAAAGCACTACGAACTCCTGCCGTTTTTAATAGCAAATAAACCACTCGAAAAACTTAAAAACCAACTTGTTAAAGAGAGTAAATACCAAAACCATCACTTTAGCCTAAAAACTTACGAAGATAAAATTGAGAATTTTAGAACACAATTTTTAAATGATATCCAATCTGTTGTAAAGGACAAAAGCCTTTTTGAAAAACTTGAAAAAGTCTCTAAAGAAGCCTCTAAAAAAGAACTAAAACAGCAACAAAAAGCAACGACAAAAAATAATTCTAAAATATTATTAGACTTTACAGAAGAAGAGCATCGAGAGTTCATGGCATTTTATAAACACATTAATACAAGCCTTAAATCTCAATTAGAGCAACTGATTCAAGAGGACAAAAACCACAGGATAAGCCAAAACCGCTTATCGAGAAAAATTAAACAAGGCGAAGCGAGAAAAGACAACTATCTCGCTAAAAAAATTAGAAATGAAAAACAGAAAATTGACCAACAATTGTTCGACCTTAAAGATGAAAAACACAAGTTAGTTGAAGAGTTTGGGCAATTGAACTTGCAACATAGCTCACATAAAAAAGTCTTGTCTGAATTTGAAAAAAACTTTAAACTCATTGAGCAAGACCGCAAAAAATACAAGGTCACCGAAAAACTACTCGACAAAATCAAAACTTTAATTAGTCGTATTAAAGATGAAAAGAAATTTGCCTTACAAAAAACCATTGTTTTAGGTTTAAAACGACTCATGCACAAAGAAAATTTTGTAAAAGATGTACAAGTTAACATACGAGAAGATGTGATGGATATTGATTTGATTGACTTTAATGGGAATATTATAGATAAAGACAACCTGTCTAAAGGAGAACAGCAACTCTATGCCACAGCGCTTTTAAAAGCTTTGGTGGATGAATCTGGTATAGAGTTTCCTGTATTTATTGACAGCCCATTGCAGAAGTTTGACAAAGACCATTCCAGAAATATAATACAAGAATTTTATCCTAATATTTCTAACCAGGTGGTGCTGTTTCCTTTACTTGAAAAAGAATTAACAGAAAAAGAATATGAGCTTATGAAGCCTAATTTAAGTCAGGTGTATATGATTAAGCATACTGAAAACGATTCTGCTTTCCAACAATATAAACTGAACCAGTTGTTTAAAGCCTTTAAAGAAGACGAGCATGTTTACGCACATTAAAACCAGTAAAGACAATAAGGAAGTCGTTAGCCAATTAACAAGAAAGCTTAATCTTGGTGCTGAGAATGTGATTGCGAGAATTGCTTTAGCCTACTCTTTAAAAAGTGGTAAAAAACTAAAGATTGAAGACCTCAAAGATTCAGGTGGTAAAGCATATTCTCGAAAGGTATTATTTGGTGACTACGATAAATATTACTTAGCTTTAGTGGCACAACATTACCAATTACATATCAGTAATCAGGATTTGGGGAAATATGTGAAGTTGCACTTGGATGATGGGTTAATACTTTTAGATAAAAACTACAAATTAAATAACCTTAATTGGTCTATACTTTTAGATAAAAACTAAAATCTTAAAGATTTAAAATATGGATTATCTAACAAAAGACGAAGTAAAGTTAGCAACGATAGGTAGCGAACCTTATTTACTTTCAAATTTTCATTCTCCTGAATGGTGGAAGAGAATAATTAACAATAAACTACCTAAGCCAATTAAATTAAAGTTTGATAAAAACATAAGAAAAAGAATGCCTCAAAATATTAAGAACGGTAAAGGGATATACATGTTTTTTATAGAAACAAATCACCCATTTCCTGAAGATATTTATATGAGGCATATTTTGTATGTTGGTAGAGTACAAGAAGGTAATAGCAATCACAATTTCTTTAAAAGATTTTACATGTATGTAAAAGATATTGGTAATAAAAATAGTGCTAGAAATAGAATGAGGATGACTAATCTTTGGCCAAACCTTACATATGTATATTTTTTTGATTTATCAGATAGAACTGACTCAGAAATTGTCAACATTGAAAAAAATATATTTAAT
>JASMTR010000020.1:0-15280 GCA_041694175.1 Bacteroidales bacterium | reverse complement strand
AAGCATCCAAACATAAAACGCAATCCAAATGGCATAGAGTTTTAGTCCAAAATGATCTGCCAGGAGTAGAGTAGGGATAAAGCCTAAAAAAGTTGCGATGAGAAGAATATTTCTCAAAAATTTAGCTTCGCCTAAACCTTTAAAAATTCCATCAAATACAAAGGCTAAGGCATTGATAGGCTGCATAAGCAAAACAACCCAAAAAACTTGGTAAAACAAATTTAAGACGTCTTGGTCTTTATTAAAAATGAGTCCGATAGGTTGATATAATAGACTGCAGATCAATATTAAAAGACCTGCAACCACTATAGCATATTTAGAAATATCAATGCTTAAATACCACAAGGATTTATAATTTTTTTCGCCGAGTAATTTACCGCCTATAGCATTTCCAGCATTAGCAAATCCATCGATAAAGAAGGAGAAAAACAACCAAATATTCATCAAAATACTTTGGGCGGCGATATAATTATTGCCGTATCCTGTGGCATAAGCATTAGCAACGTATATGGCGACGTTTAAAGACAGGGTTCTTAAAAATAAATTCAGACTCATCTTCACTAAAGGTTTGAGCAAAGGGTTAATTTTAAAACTCAACTTAAGATGAAAAGGTGTCTTTTTAAAAAAATAATACAAAGCCATAATTAGCATAACAAGTTGCGCAAATAGACTCCCTATAGCGGCTCCAGTCAGATGAAATCCTTCAAACAACCCGTCAATTCCATAAACTAAAATGTAGGTTAAAATCACATTTACAGCACCACCAGTTAAACTACAGCGCATAGCCCAGACAGTATTTTGTAAGCCTCTAAATACGCCGAATATAGCGAAAGTGACTAAGGTTAGTGGAAAGCCTAAAGCTCTGATGCGATAATAAGATTTTGCATAATTGAGAATTAAACCATCGGCTTGATATAGTCTGAAAATATATTCTGCCAGTAGAGCTGTAACAGCATAAATCAATAAACTCAACAGAAAGTTTAAAGCAATGGTTTGCGGAACCAAAGTTTTAACAGCATGTAATCTCTTAGCGCCAAGGTGTTGAGAAACTAATGCTGAAATGGCGGTTTTGGTCTGTGCTAATATCCAAATAATAGCACTTAAAAAAGAACCGACTAACCCAACAGCCGCAAGCGCTTCAACAGGGTTTTGGTCAACATTACCTATAATGGCAATATCAGTTAGTGAAATAAGTGGTTCTGCTATTCCGGCAATAATAGCAGGAATGGCAATTTTGTTGATATCTTTAAGGCTTACTTTAGAGTTCATTTACAAAAACTCGTATAAGCGTTCTAAAGCCATACCTCGAGAAGCTTTGATGAGAACATGGGCTTTTTTGATGGGTCGATTTTGTAAATGTGCTTTTAAATCTTCAAAACTTTTATAGACATTAAACTCATCAGAGCTTAAGGCTTCATTAAAAATATCACCACAAAATATGACTTTGTCAAACTTTAAACTTTGAGATAGATTAGCAATGTATTGATGTTCTTTAATTTTATCATTACCTAATTCATACATATCGCCAAGAATAGCAACTTTGTAATCAGAGTTGTAAACATCAAAGCTTTGAAGTGCGGCTTGCATACTTGTAGGATTGGCATTGTAGGCGTCTAAAATTATAGTGTTATGCGAAGTGATTTTAATTTGAGAGCGGTTATCTTTGGCTTCAAAATTTTGAATTGCCTCCTTTATTTTTAATGTTGGTACATCAAAATAATAACCAATTCCAACAGCTGCTGCAATATTTTTAAAATTATATTCACCAATTAATTTTGATTTTATGTTAACGCCTTCAAATTCTAATTCTACAAACGGATTGGCCGATTTAAAATAAATATTGAGGTCAGCATGCTCTGCCTCACCAAAACTGTATTTTTTTGAATCTTTTAATTTTTGCATTTGTTTTTTATCATCAGCGTTAACAAATGCAAGTTTTTGGTGTTTATTTAGAAAATCATAAAGTTCACTTTTGCCTTTTATAACACCTTCAATACCACCAAAACCTTCGAGATGGGCTTTACCAAAATTGGTAATATAACCAAAGTCAGGTTTTGCAATTTCAGATAAAAATGCAATTTCTTTTTGATGGTTAGCGCCCATTTCAATAACACCAATTTCTGTATTTTCATTTAATTTTAATAGACTTAATGGGACACCGATGTGATTGTTTAAGTTGCCTTCTGTTGATTTAATATTAAATTTTTGTTCTAAAACGTAATGAATTAGACGCTTTGTTGTTGTTTTGCCGTTACTGCCAGTAATACCAATTATTGGGATTTGAAGAAATTCTCTGTGAAAGCTAGCTAAATCCTGAAGGGTTTTCAAGGCGTTATCAACTTTTATTTTACTAGACATATCTTCAAAATCTTCATCAACAATGGCTTTTAAAGCCCCTTTTTTAAGCGCCTCCTCTGCATAATTATTGCCATTGAAGTTGTCGCCTTTCAAAGCGACAAAAATTTGATTTGGTTTGATTTGTCTAGTGTCTGAGCAAATACCATTGCTGCTAAGAAAGAGTTGATGAAGTTGTTTTAATTTCATTTTTAAGAATTCTAGTCATAAAAAAAAGCCCTAATTCAAAATTAGGGCTTTTAATTCAAAAATAATATAATTTAATTTCTTCTTTTAATATCAAAAGTTGATTTAGCACCAGACATAGACATGGCGTTTCTAAACCCAATGTAATCTGTTGACATATCTTGAGGATAGAAACGACGTTGAGCAGGGTCTAACCAATAAGCTCTGTCTCTCCAAGATCCTCCTTTAATGACTCTAATTTTATTATTTACCAAAGTTGTTCTTTCATTACTTATGTCATACTGGCGTTTAAGACCAGTTGAGTCTGCTTCAATTTTATGTTTTGGTGAATTATACATTCTTTGGTCATCATTGATGTCAGTTAAGCCAAAATACCTTGAGGATTGTTTATCTCCATCTCTAAAATCTCTATTGTCAGCTCTGTTGAATTGAGTTCTTAAGTAGGTTTCCTCTTCATCTATTTCTTCTTTTCTAATTTCTCCTGGAAGACTTCTGTAGACAATTTTACCATCACTTAAAGTGTCATATTGAACTTCATTAGGGTCAAGGATATCAACTGAGCCATCATCATTAATAACATTTCTAGTGTAGACATTACCTCTAAAATAATTGAAGTCATTGTATTCTTCATCAATTTTAGGTCTATAAACATCTGCTACCCATTCTGCAACGTTTCCTGCCATATCATAAAGCCCATAATCATTGGGTTCGTAAGATTTTATTGGAGCAGTATAAGAGGCATTATCATCACTCCAGCCTGCAATGCCACCATAATCGCCTACGCCTTGTTTGAAGTTAGCTTTTTGATCTCCAGTAGTTCTTTTATCTCCTGAACGTGTGTACTTACCGTCCCAAGGGTATTTCTTTTTCCCACGATAAGAATTATAATCTCTAATAGAAGATAAGCCTAAAGCAGCAAATTCCCATTCAGCTTCAGTAGGTAATCTATATTCAGCAGGAAGTAATACACCATCTTTTTTGTTGACGTATTTGCCACTCGTACTGTCTCTTTTTAATTTGTTTTGAGAAACTTTACCTCCAAGAGACTTGTCTTCATCACCACCATAAACTTTGCTAGGTGCAGAAAGGTAGGTTTCAGTAGAAAATGCAGGTACAGTATCACTGCTATTTAAATGAATATCTCTTTCAGTATAACCTTCTTCAGAAAGTCTTTTTTCATTAACACGATCTGTTCTCCATTCACTAAATTCTGTAGCTTGAATCCAATTGACTCCTACTACTGGATATTTGGCGTAGGACGGATGTCTTAAATAATTTTTTACCATACTTTCGTTAAATCCAAGTGGATTTCTCCAAACTAAAGTATCAGGAAGAGCACCTTTATATATATTACTATAATTTTGATTAGAAGGTGGAAACTTAGATTTTAACCAATATAGATATTGAAGATACATATTATTAGTAACTTCAGTTTCATCCATATAAAATGATTGAACATGTTGTTGAGTAGGTGTGTTATTCCAATCATGCATAACATCTTCACGAACTTGTCCCATTGTGAACGTTCCGCCTTGCACTGGGACTAGACCTGGGCCAGGAGTTTCATATACAAAATCTTTAGTGAAGGAAGGACCACCTTTTCTTCCTGTTATATCAATACCAGTGGCTCTAGATACTTTATCATAGTTTCTAGTATTGTTACATGAAATTGTTAGAACTGCTAGAGCGATACAAGCTAGTAGATTCAGATTTTTAAATTTTGTCATATTTTATAATTTCAAAATAGGGTTGCAATATAATAATTAACGGTGTATTAACAACAATATTTTACGGTTTTAAAAAAAATAGTATTTCTAAATCTTTATCCTAACAAAATACTACTTTTGGCTTTACTACGTTATGGTATAACAAAATTTACTTTTTAATAGATGAAGTTGAAATATATTACTTGTTTATTTTTATTAGGGTTTCAATTTTTGATTTCTCAAAATATTAATATTGATTGGGTAAATCAAAAGAACATTTCAACATCAAAAGACCAAAGCCTTAAGTTACCTGGATTTGACGACAAATATTTTTCTTATGATCTCTATAAAAAAGAAGTCATTTATGCTAGGTCTTTTAAAAATTTGGAGGCTCAAAATTATAAATTATCTAATGTGCAATTTGAAACTGTAAACCCTAGAACTCTTAAAAATATTAATCGATATCTAAGTGAGTTTAAATATGAACTAGAATATTATCAAGCTAGATCAGAAAAGATTTTAACGTTGACCTTTAACCCTTTTGTTAAAAAAAACGGCACAGTGAAACGCATTGTTTCTTATACCTTGAGCCCAACTGAAGCAAAAGTTTTAGATGAAGGGAATTTAAATAAAACCCAGAACATCCAAAATTCTATCAGTATTCAAAATTCTGTTTTAGCTGAAGGGCAGTGGTTTAAATTTTATGTAGACAAAACAGGGGTCTTTCAAATTACGCATTCATTTTTGTCTCAACTTGGATTAGACCTTGATAATGTATCATCAGATCAAATCAAAATATACAGTTTTGGTGGTAACATGCTCCCTTTAAGAAATGAAGAGAATCAGTATTTTGATCCGCCTCAATTGCCTTTGCAAATATTTGATGGTAACGACGGACAATTTAACCCGGGCGATTATGCCTTAGTTTATGCTGAATCCACTCGAGTTTGGAATGAAGAGAGTCAAACTCACATTAATGCTTATTCAGATAAAGCTTATTATTATGTAACTTTAAATAATGAAGCTCCAAACCGTGTCCAAATTCAGCAAAATTTACCTGGTAATCCTGATGAAGTTATTACTGAATTTGATGAATTCCAATTTCACGAAGTCGATGAAACAAGCCTATCCTTAGTAGGAAGACGTTGGTTTGGTGATAGATTTGATATTGAAACTGAAAAAGAATTTGGTTTTGAATTTAGAAACCTTATCACTACCGAACTTTTAAGATACGATATGAAATTTGGTGCTATTTCTGAAGTTCAAAGTAGTTTTTCTATATCAATTAATGGAAATGATATAAATTCTGTCAATATTGGTTCTGTAGGTGACGACCTCCCGTCTAATGGTAATGGTGTTAATAGCCAGACAAGTGTTAATTCAGACTCCGTAGTTGTAAAATTAACCTACAATAAAAACGGTAATCCGGCAGCAAGGGGTTTTTTAGATTATATCAGGCTTAGAGCCAAAAGAGAATTGAGAGCTGATGACAATCAATTTCAATTTCAAAATTTAGACGTTAATCCAAATACCAATAGCGTACAATACAATGTTGCTAATGCTTCTAACATCTCTCAAGTTTGGAAAATCAACAATTTAACTGATATAGAAAGTTATCAAAATACCGATAACTCAGATAATTTTTCATTTACAACCACTCATGAAAGCAATTCTAAATTTATATCAATTTCGCCTAATGATTATTTTCAGCCTTTGATTGATGGAGCCAATAGAATAGTTAATAATCAAAATCTAAAAGGAACTATTTTTAATAATAATCAAGGTAATTTTGAAGATGTAGACTATATCATAATTGCACGTCAAGATTTTCTATCTCATGCGAATAGACTCGCAAATTTTAGGCGAAATCAAGATGGACTCAATATTAAAGTCGTAAAATTGCAGTCAATTTACAATGAATTTTCTTCAGGTAAACCCGATATTGTTGCTATAAGAAACTTTGTTAAATACGTTTACGATAATGCCTCTTCTCCAGAAAATCAACTTAAATATTTATGTTTAATAGGAGATACATCAGTTGATTATAAAAATAGACTGCAAGGCAATAATAATATCCTTCCCACTTTTCAGAGTTACAATAGTTTTGCTACCACAGTTTCTTCATTTATGTCTGATGATTTTTTTACGATGATGGACCCAAACGAGGGCGATATGAATTCTGGTAACAAAATGGATCTTGCCGTTGGGCGTATTGTTGTGGATACCCAACAACAAGCTAGAGAAGCGATTGACAAGATTATAGACTATGAAACCAGACCAGCCTTTGATGATTGGCGAAACAATTTTATTTTAGTTTCTGATGATGTTGACCAAAATTGGGAACACGCTGCAATACAAGTCAATTTAGATAATTTAGGCGATGAAATTTCAGCAAATAAACCTAACATTAATGTCAAAAAAATTCACAGTGATGCTTTTCAACAAGAGTCTTCAGCAGGAGGAGAGCGTTATCCAAAAGTCAATGCAGAGATAGCTGACCAAGTAGAAGTCGGTGCAACTGTTTTAAACTATTTTGGCCACGGTGGTGAAGATGGGCTAGCGCAAGAAAGAATTGTAACTCAAACCAATGTAGAGTCTTGGCAAAACCCTAATCGCTATAACGTATTTCTAACCGTAACTTGTGAGTTTACAAGATTTGATAATCCATTGAGAATCACTGCAGGTGAATTGTCTTATCGAAACCCACAAGGTGGTCCAGTGAGTATGATTACTACAACAAGAGCTATTTCCGTAAGCGATGGCGTAAGTTTTAATCGCGAATTAGCGCCATTTTTATTTGACTATGCTGAAGATGGAATTTCAGTTGGTGAAGCTGTCAGATTAACAAAAAATGTATTAGGCACTAATGGTCGTCGAATTGTTTTTTATATAGGTGACCCCGCTCTTAAAATTCCATTTCCAAAACCTAACGTAAGACTAACTCAAATTAATGATACGCCGTTAAACCAATTTAATGATACTTTAAAGGCTTTAAGTCAATACAAGTTTTCAGGTGAAGTTGTTGATGATAACGGTAATTTACTCACTAATTATAATGGGATTGTTTCTACAACTTTATTCGACAAACGCATTCAACGCTCAACCTTAGCTAATGATAACACTACAAATTCAGTAGGTAATTTGTTAATTATGGATTTTACAACTCTAGGTGAAATCTTGTTTAGTGGACAAGCCAGTGTGAATAACGGAAAATTTGATATAGAATTTGTTTTACCAAAAGACACGCGAATACCTGTCGGCAATGGTAGAGTAAGTTTTTATGCTTTAAGAAATAATGTGCTAGAAGACCAATCTGGTTATAGCAATGATATTTTAATTGGTGACATCAATGAAAATGCGCCTGAAGATAATCAAGGGCCACAGATTCAATTGTTTATGAATGACGAGTCTTTTGTCGACGGCGAAATTACTGATGATACGCCTTTTTTAATAGCAAAGCTACAAGATGAAAATGGTATCAACACCGCAGGTGGTATAGGTCACGATATCGTTGCTTATATAGATGGCGATGAAGCCAACCCTATAGTACTTAATGAGTTTTACGAAGCCGATGTTGATGATTTTACTTCAGGTGAAGTGGTCTATAAACTAAGAGATTTAGAAGAAGGCCTACACACTTTGAGTTTTAGAGCTTGGGATGTTTACAACAACTCTTCAACAGCCGATATACAATTTAGAGTAGCATCTTCTGATGGATTAGATATTACAAGAGTATTAAATTATCCAAACCCTTTTATGAATTATACTGAATTTTGGTTTCATCATAATCAACCCTTTGTGCCTTTGAATGTTCAAGTTCAGGTGTTTACTGTGACTGGAAAAGTCGTTTGGACACATAATGAAACCATAACTACAGATAGTTTCTTGGCCAGGGAAATTACTTGGGATGGTCGAGATGATTTTGGTGATCAAATTGGTAAAGGCGTTTATGTGTATAAACTTACTGTAGAATCACCAAGCATCAATAAAAAAGCAGAAAAATTTGAAAAACTCGTAAAGCTATAACAACATAATTATATATTTGCCTTAATTTTTATTTTATGAAATACAAACATCTTTTTATAGTTCTCATATCCATAGGGACAATATCTAAATCATTTTCACAGGAAGAACCACGACGTGTGATTACAACTTCTGTTCCATTTTTATTAATTGCAGCCGATGCGCGTTCATCTGGTATGGGCGACCAAGGTATTGCAACACCAGTTGATGCCTTTTCTCAACAATGGAACCCAGCTAAATTTGCTTTTTCAGAAACGCGTTCAGGTTTTGGGTTAGGTTACACGCCTTATTTAAGAGAATTAGTTACTGACATTAACTTAGGCCAATTGTCTTATTTTAATAGAATCAACCAAAGAAGTGCTTTTGCAGGAAGTATTCGGTTTTTTGGTTTAGGAGGTGTAGAGTTAAGAGAAACAGCTGACCAAGTGCCAAGAGAAGTTGAGCCAAACGAATTTGCAGTTGATTTGAGTTATGCTTTAAGATTAAGTGAACAATTTTCAATGGCAGTAACTGGTAAATTTATTCGCTCAGATCAAAAAATTCCTGGTTTAGGAGGCGATGCCTCTGCTGCTAATACTTTTGCTGCTGACATCTCAGCCTTTTATCGTGGCGAAGAAAAATTTTATAATGATTTTAATGGCCGTTGGCGTTTTGGTGCTGCCATTCAAAATATTGGGCCAAAAATTAAATTTGACGATGCGGGTCAGGAAAATTTTTTACCAACCAACTTGAAATTTGGAGCAGGTTTTGACTTTATTCTAGACCCTTCTAACACTATTGGCGTTTATACAGAATTTAATAAGTTACTCGTGCCAACGCCATATGATTCTAACGGTGATGGTGTCATTAATAGAGATGATGATTTTGCCGATGAAGGAGAGTTTTCTGCAATTTTTAGCTCCTTTGGTGATGCGCCAGATGGACTTTCAGAAGAACTTAAAGAGGTCACTTGGGCTATAGGAGCAGAGTATTGGTATGAAGATAGTTTTGCCTTTAGAGTCGGTTACTTTAACGAGTCAGAAGATAAAGGTTTTAGACAGTTTTTAACGCTTGGCGCTGGATTTAAATATACTTCTATCAATATAGATGCTTCTTATTTATTTTCAACAACACCAGTCCAAAATCCTTTAGAAGGCACCTTAAGATTTTCACTCACTTTCAATATAGGAGATAGTGCTTATATTGAATATTAAAAAAAGCTTTTATGCCAAATTCTTATGAATTATCAACTACAATTTTTGAGTTTGATGACTTAACTGAATGTGGTCCTGAAATTCAAGAGTTAATGAACCTTGCAGTTAATGCACGTGATAAAGCTTACGCACCATATTCTCAATTTCAAGTTGGCGCAGCTATTTTATTAAAAAATGGGAAAATAATAACGGGTAGCAATCAAGAAAACGCATCGTATCCTTCAGGATTATGTGCAGAGCGAACGGCAATTTACTACGCAGGAGCAAAACACCCCGAGCAAAAAATTAAATCTATTGCCATCACAGCCAGCGGAATTCATAAAGACAACCTAGAGCCTGTACCGCCCTGTGGCGCTTGTCGCCAAGCCATAGCAGAGTATGAGCAAAAACAAAAATCTCCTATAAAAGTTTATTTTATGGGAAAAACAGGACAAGTAAAAATGGTCGAATCTTTATTGTCTTTATTGCCTTTAGCCTTTTCTGAAGATTATTTGAAGTAAGAGGAATAGCTCAAGCAAGGCTTAATGTTGCACTTTTTAAGTGAATATTTCAAACCTTCATAGCGATATGTGTCGATAAAATTGAAGTACTCTCGTAACCAACATGTTATTGGGATGCTCGCTCAAAGCGAGCAGAAGCAATCTTGTTTTCCCAACTCAAATTATATTTTAAATCTCAAATATGAGCTAATAAACCTCAAGATTGCTTCAGCTGTGTTTTACTCAAACAAAGAAATATTTTCGCAATTACAGATGAAATAGATTTTCATGTGATTGCTATGAACAAGGTAGGAATGAAGAAGCAATCTCCTTTTTAAAATTATAATAAACACTATAAACACTAATTACTACTTGAAATCAGCTATCCTTTTTTAGATTTTATCATTTGTTCAAGCATATCCCAAAGTTCTTCGGGGACTTGATCTAATAAATTAAATTGTCCTGCACCTTTAAGCCATTCGCCACCATCTATAGTAACCACTTCGCCGTTGAGGTATTCTGCAAAGTCGGATAGAAGGTAAGCAGCCAGATTGGCTAATTCTTGGTGGTCGCCTACGCGTTGTAGCGGGACTTTTTTTGATAAATCAAATTTTTCTTTCAGGTCGCCAGGTAGAAGTCTGTCCCAAGCTCCTTTGGTAGGAAATGGGCCAGGAGCAATAGCATTAAAGCGAATGCCGTATTTTGCCCATTCCACAGCTAGTGAACGTGTCATCGCAAGGACTCCAGCTTTGGCGGTTGCGCTTGGTACCACATAAGCTGAACCCGTCCAAGCATAAGTCGTGACAATGTTTAAAACCACTTTTTGTTTTTCTTTGAGTTCAATCCATTTTTTACCAAAAGCCAAAGTGCAATTTTTACTGCCTTTTAAAACTATATCAATAATGGTATCAAACGCATTAGCTGATAGGCGTTCAGTAGGTGAGATGAAATTACCAGCAGCATTGTTAAGCAAACCATCAACACGGCCGAAATGCTTAATGCTGTCATCTCTCATTTTACATACGGCTTCATAATCTCTTACATCGCACTGCAAAGCTAAGACTTCACTTCCTGTTTCATCTTCGAGTTCTTTGGCCGTATTTTTTAGTTTATCTAGATTTCGCGAAGTGATGACTACTTTAGCTCCGAGCTCTAACAGATAACGTGTCATAGATTTTCCGAGTCCGCTACCACCACCGGTAACGACATAAATTTTTCCTTTGAGTGCATCATCTCTGAGCATTTTGTCTTGATATGCCATAGTTTTTTGTTTATTCGGGAATGGTTTCTATAAGAATTTCTAATAAATCTATTGCGGCTTGGCTAATTTTGGTTCCCGGACCAAAAACAGCGGCTGCGCCAGCATTGAATAAAAAGTCGTAATCTGCTGAAGGAATGACGCCACCAACTATGACCATTATATCTTCACGTCCCAATTCTTCTAAAGCTTTGATAACTTCAGGGACAAGGGTTTTATGACCAGCAGCAAGAGAAGATACTCCTAATACGTGGACGTCGTTTTCAACGGCTTGTTGAGCAGCTTCTTGTGGCGTTTGGAACAATGGTCCAATATCCACATCAAAACCGAGATCGGCATAGCTTGTTGCTACTACTTTTGCACCTCTATCGTGACCGTCTTGCCCCATTTTAGCAATCATAATACGAGGTCTACGGCCTTCGAGTTCTGCAAATTTGTCTGCGAGTTGTTTGGCTTTTTCAAAAGTTTGATCTGTTTTCATTTCCTTACTATAAACGCCACTAAAAGATTGAATTTCTGCTTGATGTCTGCCATATTCACGTTCTAAAGCATCGCTAATTTCTCCTAAAGTCGCTCTTTGTTTAGCGGCTTCTATGGCGATTTCAAGTAAATTGCCTTGACCACTTTTAGCAGTTTGATATAATTTTTCAAGTGTTGTCTGTACTTGTTCTTCGTCTCTTTCAGCTTTTATTTTGTTTAGCTTTTCTATTTGTTGCAACCTTACTTTTTGGTTATCAACTTCTAAGGTTACAATTGAGTCTTCCTTTTCAAGGCGATAGCTGTTTACCCCTATGATTTTGTCTTTTCCTGAATCAATCTTAGCTTGTTTTTTAGCAGCAGCTTGTTCGATGCGTAATTTTGGAATACCTTTTTCAATGGCTTTGGTCATTCCGCCAAGTGACTTAATTTCTTCAAGGTGTTTCCAGGCACGCTTGGCGATATCGTCAGTCAATTTTTCTACATAAAAACTTCCAGCCCAAGGATCAACAGTTTTTGTGATTTGGGTTTCTTCTTGTAAATAGAGTTGTGTATTTCTAGCTATTCGTGCAGAAAAATCTGTAGGTAGAGCAATGGCTTCATCTAAAGCATTAGTATGTAAGCTTTGTGTGCCACCAAAAACAGCTGCAGCCGCTTCAATACAGGTTCTAGCGACATTGTTAAACGGATCTTGCTCTGTGAGAGAATAACCACTGGTTTGGCAATGAGTTCTCAATGCTAGAGATTTAGGGTTTTTAGGGTTAAATTCTTTGACCAATTTTGCCCAGAGCATTCTAGCTGCACGCATTTTGGCAATCTCCATAAAATGATTCATCCCAATACCCCAGAAAAAGGACAATCTTGGTGCAAAGCTATCAATATCCATCCCCGCATCAAGTCCAGTTTTGATGTATTCTAGTCCGTCGGCAAGAGTGTAAGCCAATTCAATATCGGCTGTTGCACCAGCTTCTTGCATATGGTAACCTGAAATACTAATACTGTTAAACCTCGGCATATTTTGAGAGGTGTATTCAAAAATATCAGCAATAATCTTCATTGATGGCGTAGGCGGATAAATATAGGTATTGCGCACCATGAACTCTTTGAGAATATCATTTTGAATAGTGCCTGAAAGTTGTTCAGAATTTACTCCGTTTTCTTGAGCTGCTGCAATATAAAACGCCATTATAGGCAAAACAGCACCATTCATTGTCATTGAAACGGACATTTGGCCTAAAGGAATTTGATCAAATAAGACTTTCATATCTTCAATGCTGTCAATGGCTACTCCAGCTTTACCGACATCGCCAACGACGCGTTCGTGATCACTATCGTAACCGCGATGTGTTGGTAAATCAAATGCTACAGACAGTCCCTTTTGACCGGCTTTGAGGTTGCGGCGATAAAAAGCATTGCTTTCTTCGGCTGTGGAAAAACCTGCATATTGACGAATGGTCCATGGCCGACCAACATACATACTGGAATACGGTCCACGCAAATAGGGAGGAATGCCTGCTGCAAAGTTGATATGCTCTAGCGGTTGAATATCAATTTCCGTATAAGTTTTTTTAATTTCGATTTTTTCATTTGTTAAAAATGTATCATCAGACTTTGGCGTTTCATCAAAATCAAAATTAAGTTTTATGTTGTCAATATCTTTTACCATAGTTAAACTGTCTTTAAACGCTTTCTTTTTTGAGCTTTTGCTTTTCTAATTGTTCCGCAATACGTCGCTTAGTAATGGGTTTTAGAAGGGTTTTGCGTTTTTGTTTTTTAGGGAATATATCTTTCTCTAATTGTTCCTTTATTTTGTCGTCTTCATTTTCAAAAACGTTCACACCGATGAGTTTTAATTTTTTATTTTCAAATTGTTCTAAAGATTTTTGAAACTGCTGGTTTATTTTTTCTTGAATTTTTCCATCAAACAATTGTTGAATAAATCCACTAGATTTTTCAATAGATTTAAAAATATCTAAAGCTTTTTCTGCTAATGCATTTGTCAAATAATCAATATAATAGCTGCCGTCTGAAGGGTTTCTAACCTTATCGAAATAGCTTTCGTTTTTAAGAATCAAGAGTTGATTTCTAGCTATACGTTGACTAAATTCATTTTTGTTTTTAAAAATCTTGTCGTAAGTAATATTGCAGACCAAATCGCTTCCACCTAGAATAGCACTCATACATTCTGTAGTTGACCTGAGCAAATTAACATTGTAGTCGTAAATGCTCATATGATGTTGCCCTGGTTCAGAGATAATTTTGAAACTGTAATTGATGTTATTATTTTTGCAAAGCGAATTAACTAAGACCCTCAAGGCTTTTAGTTTGGCAATTTCAAAGAAATAATTAGGTCCGATACTACAAAAAATATGGATTTGTAAAGTTTTAATTTGACTTAAATCCAAATGATTAAAATAGCTGTTGAGGTGCGAAATAGAGTAAGCGAGTTGTTGTATGATGTTAGCTCCTGAATTGTGATATAGACGAGAATCAACATTTAAACTGTTCGAGTTTTCAACTAAACTTTGAAGTAAGCTAAAATCTTTATCTTGACTTTTAAACCAATTTCCAGATTGCGCTAATTGATGAATAGGGTCAAATTTATAAATTAAATTTTCTTTAGATTCAAACTTGAAATTTTCAGGTTCTTCAACTTCTAAAATCAACGGCAGCTTAATTTGTTTAGGCTGTTTGTTTGATTTTATCCAAAAGGCTTCGGTGCCTTTAGACTGATGTTTATCTAGGTTTTCAATTTCTTTGCTATCAACTTTTTCTGTAATTAACCATTGATCTGGAGAAGGAATATTGAGCTTATGATGTGAGTCTTGGTGATAAAACGGTTTGATGTCAATACCTTCGTCAGTAGAAGTTAACATTGCATTGTTGTAGTCTTTTCCTTTTAGGTCAACTTGTATTTTTTGTTTCCAAGCATTTTCGGAAACAGGATTAAACTCTTTAAAAAGTTGATTTGACATAATATTTTACTTTAAACTGTCTTCGTATTTAATTATATAAACATCTTCATTTTCGCGCTTCATAAAATAAGTTTCTCTGGCAAATTTTTCGATTTCTACAGAGTCTCTTAGGGTTTTTAAGGTTTTTTTATCTTTATCAATTTCAGATTTGTAGTAGTTGATATTGCTTTTGATTTCAGAAACTTCCTCGTTTAATTTTTGATGGGTCAACCAAGAATTGGTATCAAAAAACAACATCCATACCACGAAAACAAGTAATACAAAAATGTATCTATTGGTTAGGATTTTAAACCAAGTTTTTTGTTTCAGATTCTTCCACTTCATTTCGTTAAAGATACAAAATTAGATCAAACGTTCTTTAATTATGGTTTGAACAATTTCAACAGCCACATTATTGTATCTGTTGTTTGGAATAATGATATCTGCAAATTCCTTAGTAGGCTGAATAAACTCAATATGCATAGGTTTTAAAGTGTTTTGATAACGGTTTAAAACTTCATCAAGATCTCTTCCTCGTTCTGCTATATCTCTTTTAAGGCGTCTTATGAGGCGTTCATCAGAATCGGTTTGAACATAGATTTTAATATCAAGCATATCGCGAACAGCAGGATTGGTTAAAATTAATATC
>JASMTR010000019.1:0-9924 GCA_041694175.1 Bacteroidales bacterium | reverse complement strand
TGTTGCCATAACGCTGAATATTCATCAAAACTTTATCGTCATCTAAATTCATGCGTTTTGAAGTGGCATCAATAATCCTTTTATTGGCTTGATGTGCAACTAACCAGTCTACATCTTTAGCAGAAAGATTATTGCGTTCCATAATTTTTGCACTCACATCCGCCATATTTGAAACCGCAAATTTAAAAACAGTTCGTCCATCTTGAAAAACATAATGTTGATGGTTAGCTACTGTATTTTCATTAGCTGGCAGTATTGAGCCACCAGCGTCTATTTTAAGAAAGTTTCTGCCTACACCATCTGTTCTTAAATATTCGTCTTGCAAGCCCAATCCTTCTTGGTTAGGCTCAAAAAGAACACAACCTGCACCATCTCCAAAGATAATACAGGTTGATCTGTCTTTATAGTCTATAATTGATGACATTTTATCGGCACCAACTAAGAGAATTTTCTTGTAACGACCCGATTCAATATAGCTTGCAGCAGTTGACATGCCAAATAAAAAGCTTGAACAAGCCGCCTGCAAGTCGTACGAAAAAGCATTTGTAGCACCTATTTCACTTGCAACGTAAGCAGCCGTTGAAGCAACGGGCATATCTGGTGTAGCCGTTGCAACGATTAATAAATCAATTTCTTTAGGATCTAATCCAGATTTATCGATCAGGTTTTCACAGGCTTTTATACCTAAAAAAGAGGATCCTTTGCCTTCTTCTTTTAAGATTCGCCGTTCCTTAATGCCAGTTCTCGTTGTGATCCATTCATCATTAGTATCAACCATTTCTTCCAAATCCTTATTACTAAGAATATCATCAGGTACATAATAACCCGTAGCTGTTATGGCAGCGGTAACTTTTTGCATAAGTTATATTTATGTCATTCGATAACAGCAAGGCTGAAACAAAATGAGGCTAAAATCAATTTAATATGATGCAAAGTAAAATTATTTTTGGGGTATATCAAAAAACTTATACAACATTTATTTAACATCTATTTAAATTTAACATTACAATACTGGATGATTAGGTGTCTAAAATGTTGATTATTATAATGTTATAGGTCAAATTTTATACCTTGAGCTAATGGTAAATCAGATGTGTAATTTATAGTGTTGGTTTGTCTTCTCATATAAACCTTCCAAGCATCTGAGCCAGACTCACGTCCGCCACCAGTTTCTTTCTCACCACCAAAAGCACCGCCAATTTCTGCTCCGGAAGTCCCAATGTTAACGTTGGCAATACCACAATCTGAGCCTTGAGCAGATAAAAATTGTTCAGCTTCTCTTAAATTATTAGTCATAATTGCCGAAGATAAACCTTGAACAACATCATTTTGAATTTTGATGGCTTCGTTTAAATCTCCTGTATATTTAATGAGGTAGAGTACAGGAGCGAAAGTTTCTTCTTGCACAATTTTATAATGATTTTCGGCTTCAGCAATCGCAGGTTTTACATAACAACCACTTTCGTAACCTTCGCCTTCTAATACACCGCCTTCAACTAAAACATTACCGCCTTCTTCCTTAACAGACTTAAGTGCATTGAGATAGTTGTTGACAGAATCTTTATCAATTAACGGTCCCATATGGTTATTTTCATCTAATGGGTTTCCAATTTTAATTTGTTTATAAGCCTCTGTGATGGCATTTTTTACTTCATCATAAACCGATTCGTGAATAATAAGTCGTCGAGTAGAAGTGCAGCGTTGTCCACATGTTCCTACGGCGCCAAATACAGCACCTATAACTGTATTTTTGATGTCGGCATCTGGGGTGATGATGATGGCATTATTACCACCGAGTTCTAAAAGTGATTTTCCTAAACGTTTGGCAACCGCTTGAGCTACAATTTTACCCATTCTTATTGAGCCTGTTGCAGAAATAAGTGGAATGCGCTTGTCATTGGTTATCATTTCGCCGACTTTATAATTGCCAGTAATTAAAGAAGAAATTCCATCAGGAACATTATTTTCTTTAAAAACCCTTGCCGCTATTTTTTGACAAGCTACAGAAGTTAAAGGTGTTTTTTCAGAACCTTTCCAGATACAGGCGTCTCCACAAACCCAAGCCAAAGCTGTATTCCACGACCAAACAGCTACTGGAAAATTAAATGCTGAAATTACTCCCACAACTCCGAGTGGATGCCACTGTTCGTACATGCGGTGACCAGGCCTTTCACTATGCATAGTCAGACCATAAAGTTGTCTTGATAATCCAACTGCAAAATCACATATGTCAATCATTTCTTGTACTTCGCCAAGCCCTTCTTGATAAGATTTTCCCATTTCGTAAGAGACTAACTTTCCGAGAGGAGCTTTAAGACGTCTGAGTTCGTCATTAAACTGTCTCACTACTTCACCGCGTTGAGGTGCAGTCCATTGTCGCCAAGCTTTAAATCCTTTTTCAGCTTCTTGAATGACTTTTTCGTAATCTTCTGCTGAGGTTTGGCTTACTTTACCAATAAGCTGTCCATCAACAGGTGAATACGATGCTATCATCTCTCCGTGACCATAAAAATCTTGGTTAAATGAAGTACCGTGATTTTCGGCTTGAATATCTAATTCTTTTAAGGCTTTATCAATTCCGTATTTACTAGCTATTTTATTTGTCATTTTTCTAATTTTTTTAATTGAAAATAATATTGATTGCGAATTTAATAATTTAAAAATACCTCAAGGCTTTAAAATATATTTTTTAGAAATTGAAAGTTAATGAACATACTTTTTTATTTTTGGCAATCATGAATTTAATTAAAACTTTTTTTATAAAACACAATGTGTCGGTCAATAGAAAATCTGTTGGATTGAAACACTATCCAAATACTATTAATCGCGTCGGCTTTTTTTGTTTAAACTCAAACTTTTCAGAGGTTAATTTTATAAAAAAACTCAGGAAAACATTTGGACAGCAAACTCAATTTATTACTTTTAATTTAGAGAATAAAACTGAGGATGATAATACATACCTGTTGAATAGTAAGACTTTTGATTTGTTTGGTAAGATTAAAAACCCTTCACTTCATAAAGATTTATCTGATTTGGATATGTTGATTGACACAACTCAGACGGTTTCCCAAATTAAAAATTATGCAATAAGTATGGCAAATCAAGCTTATAAAATTTCTTTTGGATGTTATGATAACAACATATACAACTTAAGTATAAATTTGAAGTCTTTAGATTATGATTTATTTGCAGATGAAGTTATAAAATACCATAAAATACTTACTGATGGACAAAAATAAACTTACTGGAACGGGAGTAGCTTTAATAACACCCTTTGATGAACATGGATTAGTTGATACAGATGCATTAAAAGACATTGTAGATTTTCAGTTACAAAATGGTATAGACTACTTAGTTGTTTTAGGAACAACAGCAGAAAGTGCTACCTTAAATAAAGAAGAAAAACAACTTGTTAAACAGACCGTCATCAATGCTAATAAACGTCAATTGCCCCTAGTATTAGGTTTGGGATCTAATAATACTCAGACTCTAATTAATGAAATGGAGCATACAGATATGACAGATTTTGATGCGATATTATCTGTTTCTCCATACTATAACAAACCAACACAAAATGGGATCTATGCTCATTTTGAAGCCGTTTCTAAAGCCAGTCCAATACCTATCATTTTGTATAATGTACCCGGTAGAACGGGTTCTAATATTTTGCCTGAAACCGTGGTAAAGCTGGCCAAAGATTTTGACAACATTATCGGAATTAAAGAAGCTGCTGGAGATATTGTGCAAGCTTACGAGCTTATTCAACAAACGCCTAAAGAATTTTTAGTGATTTCTGGCGATGATATGATAACATTGCCGATGGTATTAGGTGGCGGAGCAGGAGTTATTTCGGTCATAGCTCAAGGTTTTCCGCAGTTGTTTTCAGAGATGGTAAAATTAGGGCTTGATGGTAAGAGCAAAGAGGCTTTTAAGTTGCATCATAAGATAGCGCCAGCGATAGAAATGATTTTTGAACAAGGTAACCCTGCCGGAATTAAATCGGTATTTAAACATCTTGGCTTCTCTCATGATAGTTTAAGATTACCATTAGTAAATGTTGATGAAGATTTAGATCATCGATTGAAAGATTTTCTTATAAATTTCTAAATAATTGTAAGTTAACTTTAACAGAGGTAATAAATCAATTATTTTTTAGTTAAAGCTTTAATTCTTAACTTTGCGAATTATTTATGAAACAACTTTTATACATATTGTCAGCTTTTGTATTACTCACATCTTGTAGTGAATATCAAAAAGTCTTAAAACAAAAAGAGATTAAACCTAAATTTGATTTAGCAAATCGCTTTTATGAGGAGGGTTTAAAGGAAGAAAAAAACAGAAAGCTAACTAAGGCCATTAAACTTTACGAACAAATTTTACCTAGTTTACAAGGCAAACCTCAATCTGAAATTGTTCAATTCCAAGTTGCAAATGCCTATTACAATGTTGGTGATTACCTGATTTCAGGTTACAAATTTGAACGTTTTACGAAAGCCTACCCAACAAGCCAAAAAGTTGAAGAAGCTATGTATAAAAGCGCAGAGAGCTACTACTATGAGTCGCCACGTTATAGTTTAGATCAAATTGATACGCGAAAAGCCATTGATAAATTACAAATTTATATCAACCAGTATCCAGATGGTGAGTATTTTGATGAAGCCAACGATAAATTACAAGAACTCAGATACAAGCTTGAAAAGAAATATTATGAAATTGCTAAACAATACCATCATACCTATAGATACAAGGCTGCGATTAGTGATTTTGATAATTATTTAGTCAAATATCCAGGCTCTGCTTTTAAGGAACAAACCTATTATTATCGATTTGAATCGGCATATTTACTGGCTATAAAAAGTTTTGAATATCTTATGGAAGAAAGACTTGAGACAGCATTAATCTATTTTGATGATTATAAAAGTCGCTATCCAGAAGGCGAATTTATAGAACAGGCTCAAGAATATGCAAACGATGCAGAAGTGAGAATTACAGAATTGAAAACCAAAAACATACAACAACAATAAAATTGTTATGAATACTAAACTCAATTATCAAGATGCTGAGGTCAGCACAACTACAATCGACAAAAATAAAGTCGATGCTAAAACTAATAACATTTATGAAGCTATTTCTATAGTTTCAAAACGATCTAATCAAATCAACACCGATTTAAAAAAAGAATTAGTTGAAAAATTAGAAGAATTTGCAACACACAATGAAAGCCTTGAGGAAGTGTTCGAAAACAAAGAGCAAATTGAAGTATCTAAGTTTTATGAAAGATTACCAAAACCACACGCTATTGCAATGGACGAGTGGTTAAAAGACAAAATATACTTCAGACATACTCAACAAGACGATACAGAATTATAGATGTCTGCATTAAACGGTAAGCATATATTATTAGGCATTACTGGTGGAATAGCAGCTTACAAAACAGCTTTTCTGGTTAGACTATTTATTAAAGCAGGTGCTCAAGTTAAATGTATAATGACGCCTGATGCTGAAGAATTTGTAACACCATTAACGCTTTCAACCTTATCTAAAAATCCAGTTGTATCTAGTTTTACAGACACAGAAAAAAACTGGAACAATCACGTTGAACTCGCCGAATGGGCTGATTTTATGCTTATTGCGCCGGCAACCGCCAACACCTTGTCAAAAATGGTTACAGGTAAATCTGATAACCTTTTGCTTACCACTTATCTATCTGCAACCTGTCCTATTTATATAGCACCTGCAATGGATTTGGAGATGTATCAACACAATACAACCAAAACAAATCTCAATCAACTCATAACCGCTAGTCACATTATTATTGAGCCAGAATCAGGTGAATTAGCAAGTGGTCTTGAAGGGAAAGGCCGAATGGCTGAGCCTGAAAACATTATTGACTTTATCTCTCAGCATTTGTTAAAACAACTGCCACTTTATAATAAAAAAGTTTTGATAACAGCAGGGCCAACATACGAACCTATTGATCCAGTAAGATTTATCGGTAACCATTCCAGCGGCAAAATGGGTTACGAAATGGCAAAAACAGCTTTAGACCTTGGTGCTAAAGTAATTTTGATTTCTGGACCAACACATTTAACATTGACACACCCTAACTTAGAGTTGATTAAAATTAGTGCAGCCCAAGACATGTTTGACCAAGCTATGTCATTCTATAAAGATGTTGATATTGCTATTGCCTCTGCAGCCGTTTCAGATTATAGACCAAAAACCTATTACGATCAAAAAGTCAAAAAAACTGAAGAAGATATTTTTAGAATAGACTTGATTAAAAATCCTGATATTTTAAAAACCTTTGGCCAGAAAAAACAACATCAATTTTTAGTCGGCTTTGCTTTAGAAACTAATAATGAAATTGAAAATGCAAAACAAAAATTAGATAAGAAAAATTTAGATTTTATCGTTTTAAATTCACTTCAGGATAAAGGCGCAGGATTTAAAAATGACACAAACAAAATCAGTATTATAACAAAAGATAATATCAAACGTTTTGATATTAAGCCTAAATCTGAAGTGGCTAAAGATATTTTTAATGAAATCTTAGACATGGGATTTAATGATAAAGCCAATGCGTAACTTATTTATTTTACTGTTTACTTTTTTAACTTTAAATTTTTCATACGCTCAAGAATTTAATGCTACAGTCACAATTGACGCTAGACAAACTGGACAAACTAGACTTAGAATTTTTAATATTTTAGAAGAATCTCTTCAAGAGTTTATCAATCAAACGGCATTTACAAATGAGAAATATTCAGAGTTACAAAAAATAGATTGTAGCTTTTTTATCACTATAAATAATTTTGAATCCGATCGTTTTCAAGCTAATATTCAAGTTCAGGCTTCTAGACCAGTCTTTGGGTCAACCATAAAAACACCTATCATCAACGTTAAAGATGAAGATTTTAATTTTTCATATACCGAAAGTGAACCTTTAATTTACGATGTTAACAATTTTCAGTCTAACTTAACTTCGGTGGTGAGTTTTTATCTTTACACTATTTTGGGTTTGGAAGCTGATTCATTTGCATTGAATGGCGGTAATGTCTATCACGAAACAGCTAGACAAATAGTCAATGCAGCTCAGTCTAATGCAGGAGCCGGTTGGCAAGCCACTGGTGTTGGGTTTTCAAGATTTAATCTTAATAATGATATTCTATCTCAGAATTTTTCAGATTTCAGACAAGCTTTTTACGATTATCATATCAAGGGTCTAGATTTAATGCATAAGGATACTAGAAAAGCTAAAGAAAATATTTTAGAAAGTATAACATTGCTCAACTCGGTTAATGATGCCAGACCAAATTCAGTATTGTTGAGACTTTTCTTTGACACTAAAGCTGGTGAAATTCAGCAAATCCTCAATGGTGGCCCTAAAATGGATATCGCTCAAACCAAAGAATATCTTTACCGAATAGCACCAGTGCATAACAACAAGTGGAGGCGAATAAAATATTAAAGCTTAAAAATTGATAAATTTCAACATATCTCTTTTAAATTACGCTGAATATTTATCTTTACGTTTCTAAATTTTTATCATTTAAAAAGTGCTCAAGTCTCTGTACATAAAAAATTACGCCTTAATCAAAGATATTCAACTCAATTTTGAAAACTCTTTTACAACCATAACTGGCGAAACAGGTGCAGGAAAGTCTATACTTTTAGGGGCCTTGTCATTGCTGCTTGGCAGTCGTGCTGACAAAGATAGTTTAAGAGATACTAATGAAAAATGTATCATAGAAGCCGAATTTGACCTATCAAATTTTAATCTGAAATCAGTCTTTAACCGTTTAGATTTAGATTATGATAAACTAAGCATTATTAGAAGAGAAGTAACCAAAAACAAAACCAGGGCTTTTATTAATGACACACCAGTAAATTTAAAAGTTTTACAAGACTTAAAACCCTACCTAATTGATATTCACAGTCAAAACGAATCTCAATCGCTGTCAAATACGTCTTATCAATATCTTGTTTTAGATAAAATTGCAAAACAAGAAAATGACTTAACACAATATCAAAACGAATTAAAAAATTTTAATTCATTAAAAAATAAGTTAGAACAATTAAAAACAGAGAAACAAGAAGCTGCAAAAAAACAAGATTATAATCAGTTTTTATTTGATGAGTTAGACCAGTCTAACCTCCGTCCAAACCTTTTAAAAGAATTAGAAGACGAATTTCATCAGCTACAAAACGCTGAAGATATTCAAAACTCTTTATCTGAGTCTATTACCATTATTCAGCAAGAAGAATACGGTGTATTCGATCAACTCACTAAGGTTAATCAACGTATGCAAATCTTGGCACAGTCTGTTTCAAGTTACAAAGATCTAAAAGAAAGATTACAATCTGTATTAATTGAGACTGAAGATATAGCGGCAGAGTTAGAACAAAGTCTTGAAGATGTCGAGGTTGACCCCGAAAAATTAGAAAAAATAGATGCTCAACTTCAAAACTTAAACCATTTACTCCAAAAACATCAAGTTAAAACAGACGAAGAACTTATAGAGATTAAGGATCAACTCGAACAAAAACTACAGACATTTTCCAATATAGATTCTAAAATTACATCAACCGAAAATCAATTAAAAGAAGCTCAAAATTTGCTTGTTGCACAATCTTTAGAACTGCTCTCTAATCGTAAAAAGTCAGCACAAATATTAGAAAAAACTTTGGTTAAAATTTTAGCTCAACTCGGCATGAAAAATGCGAGCATAAATATACGCCTTACAGAAAAAACTGAATTTCATAAATATGGTAAAGACCAAATTGAATGGTTGTTTTCAGCAAACAAAGGTATGCCACTAAGGGCCTTGCATAAAATAGCTTCAGGCGGAGAAATGTCTAGAATGATGTTAGCGATAAAAAGTACAATGGCAACTTATGAAAACCTGCCGAGTATTATTTTTGACGAAATTGATACTGGAGTCTCTGGAGAAATTGCATTAAAAATGGGAGAAATTATGCTTTCTATGAGTCAAAATATGCAAGTGATTTCCATCACGCATTTGCCTCAAATTGCTTCTAAAGGAAAGCAGCATCTCAAGGTGCTGAAAACTACAGATAAGTCTGGCACACAAACCAACATTAAATACCTTAATCATAAAGAAAGAATCTCAGAATTATCTCAAATGCTAGGTGGCGATGATAATTCAGCTTCGGCAATCGCTCACGCCAAAAGCTTGCTCAAATGATAATTTAATTATATTTGTTATCAAATCAACAAAACGAATAGTTTAAAAAATTAGAAAAATGTCATATAACTTATTGAAAGGAAAACGAGGAATTATATTTGGAGCCTTAGACGAACATTCTATTGCTTGGAAAACCGCAGAGCGAGTTCATCAAGAAGGCGGTCAGTTTGTGCTAACCAATGCGCCAATTGCGATGAGAATGGGGAGTATTAAAACCCTTGCTGAAAAAACAAATGCAGAAATCATACCTGCAGATGCAACAAAAATAGAGGACCTTGAAAATCTCGTTGAAAAAGCTCAAGATATTTTAGGAGGAAAAATAGACTTTGTTTTGCATTCTATTGGGATGTCTATCAATGTTAGAAAAGGCAAAGCTTACACCGATCAAAACTATGACTGGACACATAAAGGTTTAGACGTATCTGCAATGTCTTTTCATAAGGTTATGCAAGTATTATATCAAAAAGACGCCATGAATGAATGGGGTAGTATAGTGGGATTAACTTATATGGCAGCTCAGCGTGTTTTTCCCGATTATAATGATATGGCTGATAACAAGGCCTTTTTAGAATCTATTGCAAGAAGCTTCGGTTATCACTTTGGAAAAAAGAAAAACGTTAGAGTCAATACCATATCTCAATCCCCAACACCTACTACAGCTGGAAAAGGTGTAAAAGGTTTTGATGGTTTTATAGCCTATGCCGATAAAATGTCA
>JASMTR010000018.1:0-3968 GCA_041694175.1 Bacteroidales bacterium | reverse complement strand
AAAGACCCATTTGTTTCAATAAGAATAATTAATTTTAAATTTACAGTCAGTGGCGAAGTTAATAAGCCTGGAACCTATGAAATTTCAGAACCAAATTTCACATTACTCCAAGCCCTGAATATGGCTGGCGATCTTAATATTAGAGGGAGAAGAGATAATATCATGATCATTCGAAGCGAAGCTGACAAAAGAATTACCAAAAGAATTGATTTAACAAAATCAGACTGGATGAATTCGTCCTTTTACTTTATAAAACAAAACGACGTTATTTATGTAGAGCCTAATAATCCACAAGTAAAAACAGCTGGTTTTATTGGAAATGTAGGTGTCTTGACATCAGTGGCGTCTATAGTTTTGTCGGCTATAGTTATAATAACTCGTTAAATTCAACAAAACTAACCATTTAATGAATAATGAAAACAATATATCAGATTCAAGTTTTGATAACGAAAGCCTGAAAAAAGAAGTAATCAAATACTTAAGGTATTGGAGGTGGATTGTACTCTGCCTGATATTGTCCATAAGTATTTGTGTGATTTATGTTAAATATTCATCTAAAATATACCAAACCAATGCTAAGATAAAAATTCTTAAGAAAAAAGACAGCGGTTTAGACTTATCGGGATTAGTAGGCAGTTCGCCACTTTTTGACATGAGCAAAATAAATCTTGAAAATGAAATTCAAATCCTAAAATCAAGACGTATTACAGAAAAGGTAATAGATAATCTTAATCTTACCACCTATTGTTATATCAGTCAAAAGTTTAAAGATGAAGAAATCTTTGGTGATCAAATACCATTTAAAGTCAATTGGCTCAATTCTGAAACACTCAACCTGCGTGAAAACCCAATTGATGTTTTTGTGTTTAAAAGTTTGGACGAACAATCTTTTAATATAAGCATGTTGGATAAGTCTTACAATAAAAACTTTAACTATGGACAAGAAATAAATATTGACGGCTACAATTTTGCACTTCACAAAAACCCTACCTATAAAAAAGATGAAAAAGAAGGTGAAAACAAAATTTATTTCACTTACATAAAAAAACAAAACATTATAAGTCAGCTGTTGCAACAGATAAAAGTTGAACCTGTTGGAGAAAGAAGTGAAGTTTTAGAAATAAAAATATCTGGACAAAACACTTTAAAAAACGAAGCTATTCTTGATGATTTGATACAAAAATTTAATAACGATGGCATCAATGATGACAAAGATATTGCATTGAGGACAGAAGAATTTATTACCGAAAGATTGAAAGTTTTAGTCAATGAGCTTGATACGGTTGAGACAAATCTTGTTGATTACAAATCAGACAATAATATTGCTGACTTAGATTCTGGTGCCGAATTCGTTTTTCAATCATTTTCAGCTGCAGACCAGAATAATGCTAAGCTTCAAAATCAAATTGAAATTGCCAAGTATATAAAAAACGATATAAACTCTAAATCTAAATACACATTATTACCAGCTAATGTTGGCTTAGAAAACGACAATACCAATGCTCTAATCAATAAATACAATGAGTTAATTCAAGAGAGAAATAAGCTACTCACCTCATCAACATCACAAAGCCCTTTATTGATTGTGTTATCTGAAGAGTTAGATTCGTTGTTTAAAAACATCAATACATCATTAGATAATTATGTAAAAAGTTTAGAAATTAGCATAAAAAATATCTCAAACAGAGAGCAAAAATTCAGTAACACCATTGGTGCTATACCTGAAAACGAAAAAATGATTCGTTCCATAGAAAGGCAACAAATTGTAAAAGAACGACTCTATATTTTTCTGCTACAAAAAAAAGAAGAAGCTGCTCTATCTGCAGCAATCACTGCACCTACAGCAAAAGTAGTAGATTATGCACATTCCGACTTAATCCCTATAAGTCCAAAATCTAAAATAATTTATCTAGCAGGCCTGATCATTGGTCTTTCTGTTCCTATAGGCTTTCTTTACCTTAAGTTTTTATTAGACACCAGGATTTCAAATAAATCTCAAGTTGAAAATCAACTCAAACTTCCAATAATAGGCGAAATACCGCTTAATAAAGAATATAATGGAAAAATTATAAAACCGACCGATAACTCTTCGTTGGCTGAATCTTTTAGAATTTTGAGAACCAATTTAAATTATTTTATTACCAATAAAAAAGAAAATTCTGATTCTAAAGTGTTTTTCTCAACCTCAAGTACAAAAGGAGAAGGTAAAACATTCACTGCTATTAACACAGCCTCTGTACTGGCATCTAATAACCATAAAACGCTTTTAATAGGTTGTGATTTAAGAAATCCTCAACTTCATAACTACCTTGAAGTTCCTAAAGATAGCGTAGGACTATCCTCATATCTAGTAGATAGAGATGTGAAACTAGATGACATCAAATTAAAACATAACTTTGATATAAATTTTGACGTGATTATTTCAGGTGAAATCCCTCCTAACCCTTCAGAATTATTAAATAATGGCCGTTTTGAAGAATTACTCAAAGAAGCTAAAGAAAAGTACGATTACATCTTAGTTGATACTGCACCTACAATGTTGGTTACAGATACGTTAACCATTTTTGAACATGCCGATATAATCATTTATATGGTAAGAACCAATTTTACAGAACTTAAAGTATTAAATCACATTAAGGAGTTGAAAGAGATTAAAAAACTTAAAAATATCGCAATAGCTATTAATGGTGTTAACACTAAAAAAGGCTATGATTATAATTACGGTTATGGCTATGGTTATTCTGAGGACGTTAAAAAGAAAAAATGGTATCAGTTTTTAAATTAAAACTTTAGTGATTTTGCTATAGCTTCAATCTCAAATATATTGTTTCTTTTTTCAGCAGTAGGTTTATAAACGACACCCTCTACAATAATAAATCTATCATTGGCTTCATCCTTAATGGCATAATTAAGAAATGGGCCACCCATAAAAGCACCTTTCACAACCCAAGTGCCGCGAGTTTCGTAAGCAAATTTCCCGTCGATTTTAGTTTCATAAAGATAAGGCATATAGGCTTCTTCTGTAATCATATAAGTGCCAGGTCTTGGACCAGGAACATTAGCTTTACCTATTGAATCTCTTATTTTAACAATATTAGAAATCACAGAATTGTCGTTTTCTATCCTTGAAATTGGTATTTCATAAATAAAAATTTCCATACTTCCTTTATCAATTTCTTTTCTCAGCCAAACAAAATCATCCTTGCTTTCGCTGGCATATCTGTAAGCTGTAGGAAACTTTATTGAGACGCCTAAACTTTTTTCAATTTTCGTGTCTTTATCTAAAGATTTATTCATCCGTCGCCACTGCTCTTCTATCTCAGTATTATTTATGGCATTTAATATTTTTACTTTATTATTTTTAAAAACATTTACAAGTTCTTTATTATTCTTGCCTTGAATAAAAATACCGAGTTGTGGCCTAGCAAAACTGTCTTTAGCAAAAGTGATTTTGTTTTGTTTAGCAAGTTCAAACTTTAAAAACGTCCTGTTTTTCTTGGCAAAACCCGTAAATGCATTTGTAGGAATATGCCTAAGCTTGTACAAAGGCTCCTTTTGAGGTAAACCTTCAGCATCTTTAGCCATCACATTTCTAACTTCTTCACCCAGTTCACCATCCCATAATTGATTTTCTGAAACAATATTGACCATATTAAGATTACCAGACGAATCAGCTATGTAAACTTTTTTACCGTCATCACAAGCTATTATAGCTAATGCCATTAAAAGAAGAATTCGTTTCATGATTGTGAATTTTTAACAAATTTATAATCTAAAATCATTCCAAAGTTTAATCACACTATATTATTTTAAAAAAATTCAATAGTGTCCGATAAAAGATTTTAAAAGCGGGATTTCCAATATAGGATTTCCCGCTTATTTTATATCTTGTTTTTTTACTACAAAACTGAGATATGAACAAAAGTAAAAATTTTAGCGGTCAACCCATTATCAAACAGGTTTTAAAT
>JASMTR010000017.1:0-5103 GCA_041694175.1 Bacteroidales bacterium | reverse complement strand
AAGATCAACTCACTAAAAAATATGCCATAGAACCCGCAATATTCTTGTCTGCAGAGCATCAATTGACCGATAATTTTTCTGCGGAGTATGGCCTGCGATGGAGTAGTTTTTTTCGTTTAGGTCAGGATGAATTAAATATTTATGAGAATAATTTGCCGTTAGTTTACAATCAACAATTTGGAATCTACCAAAGAGCAGAGCCTATTGCTACACGTAATGACAGCCGTTCTGATGTCATTAAAACTTACAATAATCTTGAACCACGCGCCTCTTTAGCTTACGCTTTTGATAATAATTCATCTGTCAAAGTTAGTTATAATAGAATGGCTCAATATCTACATTTGATATCCAATACCAACTCTCCAACACCGCTTGATGTCTGGGCACCAAGTGGTCCATATCTAAAGCCTCTTCAACTCGATCAATTTGCAGTAGGATATTTCAAAAGCTTTAAACAAAGCCAGTATGATTTATCAGTAGAAGCATTTTATAAAACAACTGATAACAAACTCGACTTTATAGACGGTGCAGATTTAATAGCAGCAGACGCCATTGAACAAGAAACTCTGAACGGCGAAGCCAGAAGTTACGGCTTAGAACTAATGCTTAAAAAAAATAGAGGTCGCCTTAACGGATGGATAGCCTATACGCTATCTCGCGCTGAGCAACGCACACCAGGAAGATTTCCAAATGAGCCTGGTATAAACAATGGCGAATGGTACTTAGCCAATTATGACAAAACCCACGATTTAACCGTTTTGGGAAACTACAAATGGAATAAACAATGGACCTTTAATCTCAATTTTACGCTACGAACAGGTCAACCTGTCAATTTTCCTGTGGGTCAATTTAACTTTCAAGGCTTGACCATTCCTGTTTTTGAAGGCCGAAACAATGACCGATTACCAACATTTCATCGTTTAGATTTATCAGCTACTTATAAGCCTCAACCAAAAAAGGAAAAGAAATGGAAAGGCTATTGGAATTTCGGGATTTACAATGTATATAGTCGTAGAAATGCAGCATCTATAAGCTTTCAAGAAAACAGAAATACAGGACAAAATGAAGCGCTTAGATTTTCTATCTTTGGCATAGTGCCATCAGTGAGTTATAATATTGAGTTTTGAGGCGCTGTCCTGAGCCGTGCCGAAGGGTTATTTAATTATAAAAAGTGAAATGCTATAATCAGAATATGAAAAAATATTTAATTTTAATGTTTTGTGTTTTCACAATTTTATCTTGTGAAGATGTTGTTAGTGTAGATTTAAATGAAGCCCCAGAACGTTTAGTCATTGAAGCTTCAATGTTTAGACAAAAAGGATTTACGGGCAACAATCAGCAAGTAAGAATTACTAAGACTCGCGGTTTTTTTGAAGATAGTCTAACCACAGTAGAAGACGCAGAAATAACGGTAACCAAAGACGACGGACAAGTATTTGAATTTGTTCACGACTCCGCGGGATTCTATAGAACTGCTCAGTTTGATGCCGAATTAATGGAAAAATACAAATTAAAAATTGAAGTAGATAATGAAGTTTATACCGCAGAAGAAACCTTTATGCCAGTAGCAAGAATCGACTCAGTAACTCAGCGTAACGATGCAGGTTTTGGTGGTGACGAAATAGAATTGAAAGCTTATTATACGGATCCTGCTGGTGAAGAAAATTTTTACTTATTTACCTTTTTTGTTAATTTTATTCAATTTCCAACCACTGAGATTTTTGATGATGAATTTTTTGATGGGAATACCATTTTTGCCTTATACCGAGAAGAAGAACTTGAAACAGGAAATCAAGTTACCATTAGAAATTTTGGGATGTCAAAACAATTTCACGATTATATGTTTGTATTATTGAATCAAATTGGTTCAGCTGGTGGTCCGTTTCAAACTCAACCTGCTACTGTTCGGGGCAATATTATAAATGAAACCAATCCAGACCATTTCCCGTTTGGATATTTTAGCTTATCAGAATCTGATCAATTTATTTATACCGTTCAATAATGACTGAAGATTTTAAAAAAATAACCGAACAGGATTCTAATTACGATAATTTAGAACAAAAATCAGTTTCAGAATTAACTGAAATAATTAATAGTGAAGACAAAACTGTAGCAAAAGCTGTTGAACAAGTTTTACCCCAAATCAAAAATTTAATTGAAAGCGTAATTGAACAAGTTAAATCTGGTGGTCGATTATTTTATATTGGTGCAGGAACAAGCGGTAGATTAGGGATTTTAGATGCCAGTGAATGTCCACCAACATTTGGTGTTAGTGATGATGTGGTGATTGGACTGATTGCTGGTGGAGATCAAGCGATTAGAAAAGCCGTCGAATTTGCTGAAGACAACACTGAATTAGGTTGGCAAGATTTAAAAGCTTACAATATTCACAAAGGCGATATGGTGATTGGCATAGCTGCTTCAGGTACAACACCTTATGTGCTTGGCGCTGTTAAGAATTGTAAATTTCACGACATCCCAACAGGTTGCATCACTTGCAATCCCAAAAGCCCATTAGCCAAAGCTGTTGATTTCCCTATAGAAGTGGTTGTTGGACCAGAAGTGGTCACAGGCAGTTCAAGAATGAAAGCCGGCACAGCACAAAAAATGATTTTGAATATAATTTCTACTGCATTAATGATAAAACTCGATCGCGTGAAAGGTCATAAAATGGTAGACATGCAATTGAGCAATGACAAGCTCGTCAACCGAGGTGTGCAGATGATCTGTGATGCTTTAAATATCAGCGAAGCAAATGCAAAACAATTACTAGAACAACACAAAAGCGTTAGACAAGCCATAGCTCATGGACAGAAAACACACCAATAAAGAATTGCTAAAAAAAGGGATTAAATATCTGGCAGCAGCCTTACCACTGTCACTTTTGGGTCCATCTGTTTTATATTCTGCGTTTAACAATCAAGACCATGCCTACTTTTTACCTGTGGTTATTGTTGGTTTTTTACTGTTTTTTAGCGCCATGTTCTGTATTTTTAAAGGAATTATGACGATTGTAAAGGCGATTTTTGAGTAAATAGTTAATTTTATTATTGTTTAAAATATTTATTTAAACCCGAAATACCTCCAGAAGGTCTTTGAAAAACAAGAATCAGTAAATTGTCTTTAAGAGTGTTTATTTCATATCTATTTGTCGTTTCTGAATTGCCCACTTCATCGAGCATTAAGGTATTAAAAGGTATTCCATTTACTAATTCTTCATTTATGCTCCAAGTATAATTTATATATAATTGTCCATCACTGAATTTTTCAGCGCTACCATCATTATTAAAAACGAGTCTATTATCAAAATTTGATCCTTCAGGAATCCATGATCCTAAAATTTTTTGATTTAAAGATGTTGCTGTTGTGTCAGGTTGAATCTGTGCTTTGCAACTTATGCTAAAAAGAAACATAAACACTATCAAGTTATAAGTTATTGAATTCTTCATTTTATAATAATTTAATTACATTCTATTTCTTCTACACAATCATTAAATATTGACTTTCTATCATCGAGCCCATTATCACCTCCATTTAATTCTATTTTCATTCCATGTTTCTACAACATTAGGATCAGTGGAATTTGGAATAGAAGGATTAAGTAAATAATCCATAGCATTTAAAACTTCTGAGTATCACCAATTGTAAAAGCATAGTAAGTTCCCTTTCCAGTAGATAAAAACGTAACAAAATTATCATCTAATTGGTCAAAACTTGCAAGTCGTGCAATTTGGATTAGATGCAGCTAAAACTGAATCCATTGTAAATCTTGAACAAGTATCTGCTAATCTACTGGGAATTTAAAAAATAATATGGCTATAATAATTATTCCTTGACAAAAAGCAGTCTTTCTGCTTTATCAATGATCATCAAAGAAAGATAATTTTCTGTAATATTTAAAATCTCAAAACATATAATCTCCTGATCGTCTGAAGTATTAACAAGTTTTAGGTAAAAAGTATTAGTGGCTGAATAATTTTTACAATTATTTTGAACAGTAAAATTGAATGTACTTAACAATTCATCATCTACGTATTCTTCACAAATACCATTTTCTAAAAAAGTAAATTTGTAGGAATTATCTTCTTCTTCAACCCATGTTGCAATAATAGAATCAGAATATTCATTAATTTGCTGTAAAACACCTTGTGATCTACATCCTGTTGCAATTAGTATAAACACTAAAATAAATAACAACTTTAAATTTTTCATTTTCTTTAAATTTTATAAACAATTAATTGAATCTTTTGCTTTTTGAAATTTGAGCTTTCTATCAGATAAGCCCTTTTTGGCACTATTTATTGGAACAGTTACTTTTTTAACAGAGGTTGATTCATTAATTTCAATAACATCAACAACTCTTGTTTTATAATACCACAAACCACTTATTATGGCTAGAGTATCATTATCTGCAATTATTTCAGGTGTATTTACTGGATCTATATCTGGATCGTATGAATCATTGTACCAAGTTTTAAAATCGGAATAATTATCTTTCCATGTTAATTGAAATATTCCCCTACCTCTGTATTTGAAACCATCTCCACTCTCTACATTGCCATTTCCATATTTACAACACATTGCAATATTTGCAACACCTGAGGAATTCTGTAAATAGTCAGGAGCATAATAAATATTATCATTATTTGCAGCAGTTATTGAGTCCATAGTGAACTTTGTGTAAGTAATAGCTAACTTCGAAGCTGTTGTCCAGTATGTACTTTCCGTAACATTTAATGTGTTAAATTCTCCTGTTTCGTGACCAGCTTGACTTAAAAAGTGCCATAAATCTTCATCACTATCTATTCCAAAATCTAAACCTCTTTCATTAATAATTGACGCAAGTAAATCAGCATTGTTATCAGTCATATTTGGAAAAACTTTCTTTAAATCCTCTTTAGATGTATTACAATCTTCATCGTCCACACATTCATCCTCTAAACAAAGCACAGGCGTAGTCGCATCACAAGCGTAAAACCCATTAATTGCTTCCCCAAAAGGAATACACGACTCCTCTTCATCATCATCAGCGTTATTTGAAGTGTCATCATCCTGATTTGTGGTGCTACCATCGTTGGAAGTCGTACCTCCATTTACGGGGTC
>JASMTR010000016.1:0-19525 GCA_041694175.1 Bacteroidales bacterium | reverse complement strand
ATGATTTCTTTCTTCTGCTCTTCAATATCAGCTTCGATAAGTGCTTTGTGAGAAACTACAATATTTTTGAATTCATGGTTAATCTTAACCACTTTAAATTCCATTTCTTTACCAACATAAGCATCGTAATCTCTAATTGGTTTAACGTCAATTTGAGATCCTGGCAAGAAAGCTTCAATACCAAATACATCGACAATCATACCACCTTTAGTTCTGCACTTCACATTACCTGAAACAATGGTACCTTCGTCGTGTGCTTTATTTACTCGCTCCCAAGCGCGAATAACACGTGCTTTTCGGTGAGATAAAATTAATTGACCTTCAGCATCTTCTCTAACGTCTATAAGAACATCTACCGTATCACCAACTTTAAGGTCAGGATTGTATCTAAATTCATTTAAGGAAATTACCCCTTCACTTTTAGCATTTATGTCTATAATAGCATCTTCATTTGTGATATTAATCACTTTACCTTCTACAACATCGTTGTCTAAAGTTTCAACAAAGTTTTCTTCAACAAGTTGCTCAAATTTTTCTAACTTTTCATCGTCAACTTCTTCGATACCTTCTTCGTAACGATGCCAGTCAAAGTTTTCTAAAAATTCTTCTGGTTGATCTTGTTGTGGGTTTGGTTTAACTTCTGCAGTTTGAGTTTCTTCAGAAGTTGAAGCTTGTTGTGCTTCATTTTTTGAGTCTTCGGCAACTTGAGGTTGCGCTTCTTTTTTTGTGTCTTCAGCCATTGCTGATTTAAATTTGTATTCTGTTTGTTGTGGATTTATGCGCTCAAACAGAAGTGTTTATACAGTGATTAAACTATCCCATTAGAATCCACCTGCTCTAAAAGGAATGCAAAAGTACAATTAATTTTTTGAAAATCAATATATATTAAAAAAAGTGAAAATTTATGGAGGGAATTAATCTTCTAAGTCTTCTTCCTCTTCTCTGTTTTGGATATCGACAATGCTTTCATTAAAATCATCATCCTCGTAATCGTCCATATCAAAATCGGCCATACTGACTTCTAGTTTACTACTTATTTTGACTAAGTATATCGTATCTTCAGTGCGCACTTCGACAGCTTCTATACTTTCATTTTTAGCATTTTTAAATTTAATAATATGTTTATCGTCATAACCGTCAGGGTATTTTTCGACTAACAATGAGAGTATTTCAGGAGTGAGTTTTTTGTAATCAACGATTATGCGTTTCATTGCTTTAACTTTTAAACAAACATAATCAAAGGATTTTATTTTTAAAATTATTTCTCATTAATTTTAAATGTATTTTGAATCGTAACTAGAGTGTCGCAGTTTTTAATGTTAATGCCCAATTTATTTTGTTGATATTTTGATTCAATATAATAAAAGTTACAAGGTTTTTTTCGTTGTTGACTTTTATTAAAATTGACATTACCGTCAGTCAAAAAAGATTCAATAAGAGAAGTGTCAATATTTTGTTGCTGAAAAAAAAGTAAAGCTTTGTCGTCAAACACCCTCTGTTTAGTTCTGAGCGTTTTTAAAACTCTATCTTCAGGTAAATAATCAAAACTGACATCTTTTTTGTCAAAAATTATTTTAACAAATACAATACCTATTAATAAACCAACAGCGAAAAATAAAATACGTTTTTTAAGACTCATAAAAATTAAAAAATCAAAAGATTAGGATCGCGATAAGACAAGTCGAACCAATTAGCTACAGATTTACTTGTTAAAACGCCGTGGTAAAAATACAATCCATTTCTGAGACCCATATCAAACCTCAGGGTATTTTCAAGTCCACCATTTTCACCAATGTTTAAAAGGTAAGGCGTAAACATATTACTAATAGACACTGAAGAAGTCCTTGCATATCGTGATGGAATATTTGGCACCCCATAATGAATAACATCGTGTTTAACTACAACAGGTTTTTCATGAGAGGTGACTTCTGAAGTCTCTACACACCCACCCATATCAATACTCACATCTATGACCACTGCTCCTTTTTTCATTTGCTTAACCATTTCTTCTGTAACTAAAATAGGTGACCTGTTAATTCCTCTTACAGCTCCTATGACAACATCTGCACGTTTTAGAGCTTTAATCAAGTTTTTAGGTTGTAAAGTTGAAGTGTAAATTTGTTGATTGAGCTGGGTTTGAATACACCTTAGCTTGGTGAGCGAACTATCAAAAACTTTGACATTAGCTCCCAAGCCCAATGTCGCACGGGCTGCAAATTCACCAACCGTTCCTGCGCCTAAAATAACGACTTCTGTGGGTGGAACGCCACTTGTGTTCCCAAACATGAGTCCATTGCCATATTTTGTACTCGACAATATTTCGGAAGCTATGAGTATTGAAGACGTACCGGCAATTTCACTTAAAGCTCTAACTGCAGGTAAACCTCCATGTTCATCTTTTATAAATTCAAACGCTAAAGCTGTTATTCGTTTTTCTGCTAATTTTTGAAAAAATATTTTTTTTCGCATCTTTAATTGTAAAGCAGAAATTAAGATGGATTGTGGGTTGAGCATTCTAATTTCCTCTAAACTAGGTGGAGAAACTTTTAAAACAATAGGACATGAAAATATTTTATCTTTTTCTGCACTAATAATACCACCTGCTTCGCTGTAGTCACGGTCAGAAAATCCAGCATGGACTCCTGCATTTTTCTCTACATAAACTTTGTGTCCATTTGCCGTTAAAGCATGAATAGAATCTGGGGTTAAACAAATACGTTTTTCGCCATCTGAGGTTTCTTTTGGTAAGCCTATTAGCATTTCACTTTTGAATTGTGATATTTCAAGCATTTCCTCTTGCGGTAAAAGTTCTTGCTGAGAAAAAGGTGTTTGTGTGGATTGCATTAAAATCAAATTAAAATAAAAACTAATTTAGCAATAAATAGCTAATAAGCTAGTTGAATTAAATAGAAATAAATATATTGGTTATTTTTGAAACCAAAAAACAATGCCAAAAAATACCCCTTTTCATTTTGAAATGTCTGAGCGCAAATTATTGCTTAGGATTTTTGATGTCTTAATTGTTGGCTTTTTTATTTTTAGCCTTAATTATATTTTTGATAAAACATACATCTATTTTAGCGATAATTTTTGGTTGTGGATAACAGTATACTTGACCTATTTCTTGATTTTTGGAACCATTTTTGAGCTTTATGTTTTAAAAAAATCTGAATCTCGATTTACCGTTTTCAAGGGTATTGTACTGACTGTAATCACTACAACATTACTTTATCTTTTTACCCCTTATGTCACCCCAGTACTTCCACCTAACAGAGCTTTAATACTTCACTTAATAGTTGGTAGTGTTTTGCTTTTAACGGTGTGGCGATTTTCTTATATTACCTTTATAACTTCTCCAAGATTCTACAAAAAAGTGCTGTTTGTCGGTCATAATTACGACATTAATCAAATTGTTGATGAACTGACTAAATTTGATAAAAATTTAAGAATTGAGGGGTATATTGACTCAAACTCTGATAATAATAGAGCTTCTACTATAGATCGTTATGAAATTTCACAAATAAGTGAAGTTGTTAAAGATTTAAAAATAGGTGAAATTATTGTAGCAAACTCCTATAAAGGTGTAGATAAAAATCTATACAACAGTCTTACACCTCTTCTTAAGGAAGGGATTCCTATTCGTCCTTACTCAAAAATATATGAAGATATAACCAATAGGATTTTGCTAAAGGATGTAGAAAATGACTTTTACTGCTACTTCCCCTTTAGTAGAAGTAATCAAAACAAGCTGTATCTTTCATTTTGTAGAGCTCTTGATATTTTTTTAAGTATAGTAGGGCTCACTATATTCTTCCTTTTGCTTCCTATTGTATTAGTTACCAACCTGTTTTTTAATAAAGGTCCTATGTTTTATACACAAACTAGACTAGGCAGAAAATCTAAGCCTTTTAAAATTTTCAAGTTGAGAACTATGGTTAAAAATGCTGAAAGTAACGGTGCAAAGTGGGCGAAAAAAAACGATGTCCGTATTACAAAATTTGGCAAGATTCTAAGAAAAACTAGGATTGATGAACTTCCTCAGTTTATCAATATTTTTAAAGGTGATATGGGGTTGATTGGTCCAAGACCTGAGCGACCAGAATTTATAGAACACCTTAAGGAAAACATACCATTTTACGAAACAAGGCACATTATAAAACCTGGGCTTACTGGGTGGGCACAAGTTAATGCTAAATACGCAAGTTCTGAAGATGATGCATTAGAAAAACTGCAGTATGATTTATACTACATTAAGGAAAGAAGCTTATACCTTGATTTTAGAATTTTTGTCAAAACAATTTCCACAGTCATATTTTTTAGAGGACAATAGGTTAATTTGAAGATTTGAAAATGTGTTGATTTAAAATGTGTTGATTTGAAAGTGTGAAAGTTTTATCTTTAATAACTATTAACCTTGATAACCATAACCTTTGAGCTTTCTTTCATCTGAACGCCAGTTTTTATCAATTTTGACATATAAATCTAAAAATATTTTCTTCCCAAAAAATCTTTCCAAGTCTCTTCGTGCTTCTCGACCGATTCGGTTTAAAGCTTTACCTTGATGACCTATAATGATTCCCTTTTGGGTTTTCCGCTCAACCATTATAGTCGTGTTGATATTGATAATATGGTCTAATTCTTCAAAAGCTTCAGTTTGTACTTCTACACTATACGGGATTTCTTTTTTGTAGTGCATTAAGATTTTTTCTCGCACAACTTCATTTACAAAAAAGCGTTCAGGTTTATCCGTTAAACTATCTTTTGGGTAAAAGGCAGGTGATTCTGGTAATTTCTCAACTATCTTTTTAAAAACCTCTTCTATTCCAAAATTATTTAGAGCTGAAATAGCATAAATTTCTGCGTGAGGCAATTTAGCTGACCAGTCTTCAAGAGATTGTGCAACAAGATCTTCTGTGCTTTTATCTATTTTATTGAGTAAAAGCATAAGAGGTTTGTCAGTGTTTTGTATTTGGTGAAAAATCTCATCATTTTTAGGTGACTTCTCTCCTATTTCAATCATATAGATTAAAATATCGGCGTCATCTATGGCAGAAGTAACAAACTTCATCATCGCATTTTGCAATTCGTATGCGGGTTTGATGATACCTGGTGTGTCACTAAATATGGCTTGAAAATCATCGCCATTGACAATGCCTAAAATACGGTGACGGGTCGTTTGCGCTTTTGAAGTGATTATTGACAATTGCTCTCCTACAAAAGCGTTCATCAATGTTGATTTACCAACATTTGGATTTCCTATAATATTAACGAAACCTGCTTTGTGTTTAGTCATATTTATGATTGAGGACCGTAAATTTTTTCAAATAAATCTTTGTATAAAGCTTTTATCTCTCTTCGTTTCAGCTTCATTGTAGGCGTTAAATGGCCAGAGTCAATTCCCCATTCTTCAGCTGTTAGCTCAAAACGTTTAATTTTTTCCCATTTTCCAAAACTTTGGTTGTAAAAATCGACTTCTTCTTGGTATCTGTCAATTACATTTTGATTGTTAACAAGGTCGGTTTTGTCTTTATATTCAATATGCTTGCGGTTTGCCCACTCTTCAAGAAATTCAAAATTAGGCTGGATAAAAGCAGCCGGCATTTTTTTACCTTCACCAATCACCATAATTTGTTCTATAAAACGAGATTGCTTCATTTTGTTTTCAATAAGTTGAGGTGCGATGTATTTACCACCAGAGGTTTTAAACATCTCTTTTTTGCGATCTGTGATTTTCAAAAAACCTTCGGTGTCTATTTCACCTATATCTCCAGTATGGAAGTATCCATTTTTTAAAACCTCATCTGTTTTTTCTGGATCTTTAAAATAACCCATCATCACTTGAGGTCCTTTGACTAATATTTCGCCATCATCAGCAATTTTAACTTCGGTTTCAGGTATAGGCTTACCCACTGTACCAATTTTAAATCCTCTGTCGCGTTCATCATTTACAGCAACTACTGGTGAAGTTTCCGTGAGTCCATAACCTTCCATCACTTTGATATCTGCTGCATTAAAGACTCGAGCTAATCTTGGCTGAAGAGCTGCGCTACCTGAGGCTATGACTTTCAGGTTGCCACCAAGAGCTTCTTGCCATTTGCTGAAAATAAGTTTTCTGGCAAGTGATAATTTTTTCTCATACCACCATCCATTGGCATTGTAAGGTTCAAATTTTAGCCCAAGTTCAACAGCCCAAAAGAATAAAGCTTTTTTAATTCCAGTTAAATCTGTGCCTTTGGCGATAATTTTATCGTAAACTTTTTCGAGTAATCGCGGAACGGCAGACATCACTTCTGGTTTGACTTCTTTAAGATTGTCGCTTATGGTTTCTAAAGATTCCGCAAAATATATGCTCACCCCACTGTACTGATACATATATTGAAGCATTCGTTCATAGACGTGACAAACTGGTAAAAAACTTAGAGCTTTTGCCTTACCGTAGTCTAATGGTAACCTTGTAGCACTGTTAATAGCATTACTACTAATGTTTTTATGAGATAGCATCACGCCTTTGGGTCGACCCGTGGTTCCGGAAGTATAAATTAAAGTGGCTAAATCGTTTTCGCTTACAGCATCCATTCGTTTTTGAACCTCGTCTTGAAGCGATGTGTCTTGACCAAGGTCTAAAACCTCTTGCCAGTTTTGTGCAGAACCTATGTCATCAAAAGTGTAAACGGCTTTTAAAGATTTAACTTGATCTTTTATTTTCAATACTTTTTGTAATACTTCATCATCTGAAACAAAGCAATATGAAGATTCACTATGATTTAATACGTAAGCATAATCATCTTCTGAAATTGTAGGATAAATTGGTACGTTTTGAGCACCGATTTGCATTACGCCAATATCAAGGACATTCCATTCGGTTCTGTTATTAGTTGAAATAACTGCAATCTTATCATTAGGTTTTACGCCAAGTTTAATCAAGCCTCTACTCAATGCATTGGCTTTATCGATATAATCTTTTGTTGAAAGTGACTTCCACTCACCATTGTATTTCGTGACTAAGGCATCTTTTAAAGGGTAATTTTCAAGTTGATAATAAGGGAAATCAAAAAGGCGTTTAACAGCTTTCATTTTTAATTTTATTTAATTAGGATAGGCAAAATATAAATTTTATTAATGAAAAACTAATTTTTATTTATTATAAAAACAAAAGGGTTGACTTTATTTTTAAACTTTAATCATTATAGATATCGTTTTTAAATGCTTTAAGTTTTTACTTTCTATTTTTAATTTTTCCTTTTAAACTGTAGCCATTTATAGGGTTTCTTAAATCAAGTACACATTTTTGTTACTCGAAATGAAAAAAATCAGTATCAAGAGAATTAATACGTATTTCCAATTTTTGGAATGATTTATTGCTTTAGATAGGTTGCATAATAGATGAGTTTTGTGATGTAAAGTAGTAATAAACTTAATTCAGTTTACTTTATTAGCCAAAGTATCATGGTGCTCTAAAAGCAAGGAACGCAAATAACTACCTATGTAATTTACTCCACTAAATCCAGCTTTTTTGGCAGCAGCATCCTCTTTCTCAAAGCTTATTCCTCCATCATCGGCAAAATCTTGTAAACTTTTATAAGACCCAATGGTAATGATATCCCAAGATGGACCAAAAACGCGGGAAAATATCAAGTTTGGCTTGTGGTTGATATGTCTATAAAACTCATTTTCCATCTGTCTTTGTTCGAGTAATTCAGATTGCTTACCGGCCAATGAAGTAAATATTTCAATATGAAAAAAAGAATAGTTTTCAAAAGCGGGCTTAAACACCGATATCGCAGGACCTGCTAATATGGCTTCTTCTTGAAAGCTGATCAGATTAAAGTAATCATCGCCATAAGACTTTTCTAAAGATTGTGATTTGGCTCGGTTTTCTATGGCAGAATTAGCAAAATACTCCTCCAAAGATGGAATCGGAATAATGAGCATCAAATCCCAATGATCACCTTGGCTGTGACGTAATAAATAGGGTTTTGATATGCCAAAGTTGGTTGACTTGGATATGTCTTCTTTAATTACATCAATCAAAGTGAGTAATTCACCAGGTTTTGCTCTGAGCAAATTTACTTTATACAATTGCTCTTGTCCATAAAGCAATGTGCTAAAAGTGACTGCAAAAAGTAAAGCGTAGATTTTTTTAGTCATAAGTGCAAGTTTTGGTAAATATAGTAAAGATTGGCTTGTTATCTTTTGGGTGTATTTACCTTACATAAATCTCAATAAAGTAACTGCTTTTTAAATTATTTATGTCATCAAATGACCATCAAAGCATTATTTTTAATATACATCTTCATATTCTAAATAATTACGCTTAACAAATTCTAAAGCAGTTTTTAAAATATGTCCCATTGTTTTAGCGCGTTTAAATTTAACATCTTTGGTGTATTCTACAAGCTCTTTTCTGAGTTGCAATACATTTTCTCTTGTGGAAACGTGATCTTTTATCATACTCCTAATCAGCATTCTAAAGCGTTTTTCAGAAGTAATTAATCGTTTGGCGACTTGTGAGCGTTCTTCTTTTTTGTATTGCAGAATGGATGAATCTTCTAGATGTTTTTCAACCAATTTAACCATTTTGTAATTTTCTTTAAAAAAATGTGGCCGATACACATTGAGTTTGCCTTCAAAACATTGTTGGTCAAAATCTATGGCTCTAATTTTATAGTCCACGTGGTCAAAATCGTGAGTTGGAATGACTACATAATTATATGAACGCATATCGCCGAGAAGCCTAAGCAGGCAACGTTCATCGAATTTGACAAACTGTTTGGCGATTTGAGTTTTTTCTAAGTGATCGCAATCTTCTAAAAATTCTTTAATAAAAACATCTCCAGGAATTCCTGAAATATGTTCTTCTATCAAGGTATCTTTATAGACCAAAAAATTAATTCGGTGAGGCGATAAAATGTGTTCAAAATCTAAACCATAAATTCGTGAAGCATCTGCTTTTTTGACATAAAAATAGGTAAAATTATCATTTAAAGTATTTCTGATTTTAATGCGAAAAGGTTTTGAATTGCCAAATGTGCAAAAGTCAATAGCGTCAATATTTAAAAAGTCTAAGTTACCGCCTTTACCATCGGAGTGCAAAATGGTGTAAACTTTTTTGAGGCTTTCATCTATTTCTTCGCGTTCAAAATCCGGATAATAACAGCTTACCCAAAGTGTATCTTCATCATTTTTATCATACACCGCTACAGAACCAGAAAAACGCATCAAATCGTCATAAAACACTGGGATTTTGGTTTCACGATTATAAATTTTTAGGTACTTAGCCAAAGTATCATTTATTGGAAAAGACGGCTTTTTTTGTGACATGAGCTTCTGCTCTTCCATATTTTATGAATTTTGTTGGTTTAAAAAAGCTTTAGCACGCTTTAAATCTTGTGGCGTGTCTATGCCAAAACTGTTTTCTTTGGTTTGGACCATTTTAATGGTTTTGCCATATTCTAAAAATCGAATACATTCTATTTGTTCAGCAGCTTCTAAGCCCAACATCGGCAGTTTTGAAAAATCCAAAATGGCCTGCTTCCTAAAGGCGTAAATGCCTTTATGCCTGTAATATTGAACAGAAATTGATTTGTTTCTATGGTATGGAATTGGCGATCTTGAGAAATACAAAGCGAAATTTTGTTGATTGACTATGACTTTGACATAATTAGGATTTTTAATATCGTCTTTGTCGTTTAAAGGCGTCATCAATGAAGCTAAATCAATTTGCTCGGCATCGCTTTGGTAAAAAACATGGAGTAAATTTTCTAAACTGTCTTTATCCGTAAAGGGTTCATCGCCTTGCACATTAACCACGATATCTGTATCAATAGATTCAATGGCTTCGGCTATTCTATCGCTACCGCAACTGTGTTCTTTCTGACTCATCATAACTTGACCACCGTAGCTTTGGATATCATCAAAAATTTCTTGACTGTCGGTTACTACAATGACATCGTCAAACAGACCTGTAGCTTTAGTGTTGAGATAAGTCCTTGCGATAACGCTTTTGCCATCGAGATCTTGCAAAAGTTTTCTGGGAAATCTCGTGGCTTGCAATCTGGCCGGAATCATAGCAATGACATGTAAATTTAAATGTTTCATGTGCTGAACGTAATTAATTTTTCATCAAAAGATACAGATTTATAGCCAAATTTATGACAAATGACTTGTAAAGTTTTTGGACTGTAAAAAAACACATGTGTTGGATCGTTCTTGTAATGCCATTTTTTAAAATTTTCTATTGAAAAATCATTTGGTATCATCTTGGTTTTGCAGTATAATTTTCCATTAGGCTTTAAAAGAGTTTTGAGTTTTTCAAATTCTTGATTTGGTTCATAGAAATGCTCCATCACTTCACAACAAATGATGAAATCATATTGTTTTTTTTCATAAGAAGAATCTGGATAAAAATACGGATCAAATAAAGTGATATCAAAACCTTGTTGCTTTAAAATATGTGCAGCAACTGGACCAGTACCACAACCATAATCTAAACCATTAGTTTCTATTGTAAAATTGCTTTGAATGGCATTTGTAATTGGACTGACAAAGTATTGGTATCGCTTATCGTGAATATCGTTGTTGTGCGTACGATAACGTTCTTCTTCAGCTGATGTATCAATAAAAAATGTAGAAGGTTTAAAAATTGAAAAACAATTTGTACAACGGTAAAAATCTTGTGGATTTTTAAAATACATACAAAACCAATTGGCTTGATGCTGACATAGCGGACAAAATTTATGCGCTTGAGTAGGCGACATTTAACTTACAGGGATTTAATTTTTTTCAATTTGATTTCCCACATTTCGAGTTCATCTTTAAGTTTATCAATATTGTCGTAAACTTCTTTGACTAACGGACTCTCTTTGTCTGACTCTGAGAAAAATTGCAAGTTGTTTTCAAACTGATTGATCTTGCTTTTGGTATCGCTAATTTTGGTTCTTAAAAATTGTTCTTCTTTATAGATTTGCTGATTGTCATCTGCTTCTTCTAAACCTTGAAGTCTATTTTCGTATTTCAAAAGTTCAGCTTCAGTTTTATCAATGTTCATGTTATTAAACAATTGATCTAAAGCTTTGTTGAATTTGCCTTCAATATATTTCTTTTGTTGAGGAACTAAACCTAATGATTTCCATTTTTCAACATAAGATTTAACAGTTTTTAAATCTTCCTCTTTTTCGCCTTTAAGTTTTAGGTTTTTAACTTCATCTAATAAGTCTTTTTTTGCCTTAAACGCTTCAAATTCTTCTTCATTTTCTTCATTTTTATGGGCATGAAATCTGTCAAAATAGTGGTTACAAGCGGCCTTAAATTGTTTCCAAATTTTATCTGAATGTTTTCGAGGCACAAAACCAATCTTCTTCCAATCGGCTTGTATTTTTTTCATCAGTGGTGTGGTCGCTTCAAAGTCTTCGTTGTCTTTATTGTCTTCAGCAATTTTTATGAGTTCTAACTTCTTCTCGAGGTTCTCGTTTTGCTGATGTTTTAAATTTTTATAATACGCATTTTTAGAACGATTAAAACGTCTGGTTTGCTCTTTAAAAGCTTTCCAAACTTTTTCATTATCTTTTTGTGGCACGCGACCAGCTTTAAAAAACAAATCCCTTAACTCTTGAACGAGTTTAATTTGTTTTTGGGCGTGTTTGTGAGACTTAATTTCGGTATCTGCTAAAGTTTCAATTTGTTTGATGATATCAAGTTTAACATCGAGATTTTTTTCACGTTCTTTATCAAGTTGTTCAAAATGAGCTTTGCGGTTGTCGTGAATTTTTTTGGTGGCCTCAGAAAATTTATCCCATATTTCATCGCGATATTCTTTAGCTACAGGTCCGAGCTCTTCTTTCCACATTTTGTGTAACAACTGCAATTCTCTAAACGCCCTATTGATGTCTTTTTCTTCGGCCAGCTCTTCAGCTCGATCAATAATTTTTAACTTTTGATCAAGGTTGTATTGAAAATCTAAATCTCTAAATTCTCTGTCAAGGTGCAAGAAATCGTAGAATCTTTCAACGTGGTGATGATAGGTTTTCCACAATTGAGAATATTCGTTTCGAGGAACTGAGCCTGCATTTTTCCAGCGCTCTTGAAGCTCTTTAAATTGGTTGAATGTCGCTTTCATATCGCCTCCACTACCAATCATATTTTTTAACTCTTCAATTAGAGCAAGACGATTTTTAAGGTTTTCGTTGAGGTTTTTCTTGAGATTTTTGTAATAAGTATCTCTCTTTTCACGGTATTCAAAATAAATGCGATTGAACTTAGTCTTAACCGGCGATGAATAATGAAAATCTATAACGTTTCCGCCTTCTTCAATAAACTGTTCTTTCTTTTCATCGATGACTTCATTGAACTTTTTATCAAAAGCTATTTTTATTTGTGTGACGTGCTCTCGAATGGCTTGAACTTTTTCTTTTTTTAAGAGCTTTTCAAGTTCAATAACCAATTCGTCCATAGACATGGCATCGTAGTCCTTTAGCTCAATATCATGTCTTGAGGCATTGTGTTCATCTTCAGAATCTTCAGCATTAGCGTCTTCTATTTCTTTATGATGCTCGTCATCATCTGAAGTTTCTGAATCATCATCATTTGATTGCTTTTGAGTTTCAGGGTTTTCAGATTTTGTATGGTCTCCTTCAGATTTTTCGTCTAAAACTTCATCTTGGGTCTCAGCTTTCTTATCATCTTCGCCAGCACTTGCTGATGTGTCGGTATTTTCAGTTGTAACTTCTTTATCGTCAGAAACTGATTTTTGGCCTGAATCTTCTGTGTTTTCAGGGTTATCATCCTCTTCTGATGGTTTGGGTTCTAAATTTTGGTCTGAAGAACTTTGCTCATCATCTTGATATGATTTTGAATTATCATCTGCAAGTAATTCTTTATCAGGATGATTTTTGTCGCTTATAGACTTTTGATTATCATTCTCAGAATTATCACTCTCGTTTTGATGAGTATTAGCGTTGGAGTTTCTTGGTTTATCTTCAGACATATTTTTCAATGTTTAGGTTCGAAAATTAAATATAATAAAAGATGCAATATAACCCAACAAATTTAGAATATTAGCAGAGTCTTTTATAATTTTATTAAGTTTCTAAGTTACCTAAACGTTGAATCTAAAATTCATAACGTCGCCGTCTTTTACGATATAATCTTTACCTTCTACTCTGAGTTTGCCAGCTTCTTTAATTTTAGCCTCGTTCCCAAATTTATCGTAATCATCATAGCTAATAACTTCGGCTCTGATGAATCCTTTTTGAAAATCAGTGTGGATGACACCAGCAGCTTCTGGCGCAGTTGCTCCTTTATGCACTGTCCAAGCGCGTACCTCTTTTACACCTGCTGTAAAGTAAGTTTGTTGATTGAGTAAGTTGTAGGCTAAACGAATTAGTTTTGACACACCAGGCTCTTCTAAACCGATGTCTTCGAGGAACATTTGTCGTTCTTCATAAGATTCTAATTCAGCGATATCAGCTTCTATACCAACGGCTAAAGTCAAGACTAAAGCACCCTCGCTTTCACTTATACTTTTTATTTTCTCTACCATTTCATTTCCATCTACTGCGTCATTTTCATTGACATTGCAAACATACATCACCGGTTTATCGGTTATAAATTGAAGCGGTTTTATAAATGTTTCACGGTCTTCTTCCTCCACTTGAAGGCTTCTCACAGATTGACCTTGTTCTAACCAAGAAATAATTTTCTGAAGAATTGCAGCTTCCTTTTGGGCTTCTTTTTGACCTGTTTTAGCAGCGCGTTTTACTTTTTCTATTTTTTTTTCGGCCGTTTCCAAATCTTTGAGTTGTAATTCAATATCAATGGTTTCTTTGTCTCTTACAGGGTCTACACTGCCATCGACATGCACGATATTGTCGTCTTCAAAACATCTTAAAACATGAATAATGGCGTCAGTTTCTCTGATATTTCCTAAAAATTGATTGCCTAAACCTTCGCCTTTGCTTGCGCCTTTAACTAAACCGGCAATATCTACAATTTCAACCGTTGCAGGAACCACGCGTTCAGGGCTGACAATTTCTGCGAGACGTTCTAACCTTGGGTCGGGTACATTAACCACACCTATATTAGGCTCAATGGTACAAAATGGAAAATTCGCACTTTGAGCTTTAGCGTTAGACAAAGAATTAAACAAAGTGGATTTTCCCACATTTGGTAAGCCTACAATTCCTGCTTTCATGTCTTAAAATTTAGTTTGCAAAAGTAAGTAATGTTTGTGATTTAAGAATTATGATTTAGGAATTATGATTTAAGATTCGACATAGGCGGTCTAAACTAATTATCATAAAATCTTACAATCTTATAAACTTATGAGCTCATAACCTTATTTTGGTTTAGGACTTATAATATCTACATCTTGAAAAGCAATTGCTCCTTTAATCACGCCATTTATAGTGTCTTGAAGAGCAGTTATAATTTGAAGTTTGAGTTCGCTTTTATGATAAATTAAACTTACTTCTCTGGCAGGTTTGGGGTCTTTAAAGTTTTTGAGATTGTTTTGGAGTTGATCTGAAAGTTCTAAAGTCTGAAGATAGGGCAACAAGGTCATGCCTAAGCCTTCGTGAGAAAGTTTAATGAGTGTTTCAAAACTTCCACTTTCTATTTGATAAGGCAGTTGAAGGTGTGCATTTCTATTTTTACAAATGTTTAAAATGTTATCCTTAAAACAATGCCCATCTTCGAGAAGCAAAATATCATCAACATCTAAATCTTCAGGGGATAAATCTGACTTAGCGTGTAATTTGTGAGATTCTGGAATATAACCTACAAAAGGCTCGTAATACAAGGGTCTTTCAATGATATTTTCGGCTTCAAGCGGTGTTGCTGCAATAGCAGCGTCTATTTGTCCAGATTTGAGTTTTGTTATAATAGTTTCCGTATTGAGCTCCAGAATTTTTAGGTTGACTTTTGAATAGCGATTGATAAAGTTTTTCAAAAACATAGGTAACAAAGTCGGCATAATTGTGGGAATGATTGCCAATTTAAATTCTCCGCCAATATAGCCTTTTTGTTGCTCGACAATATCTTGAATCCTAAAGCTTTCATTAACTATATTTCTGGCTTGCTCTACAATTTTTTGACCCACTTGAGTTAAAGCGATTGGTTTTTTATTTCTATTAAAAATTTCCACGCCTAATTCTTCCTCCAGCTTGTGGATTTGCATACTTAGTGTAGGCTGAGTCACAAAAGCGTGTTCAGCGGCTTTTGTGAAATTTTTATGCTCCGCTACTGCTAATACGTATCGTAATTGCGTAATTGTCATAATAGTTTTTATTTATGCAAATATAAATAAGCTATTGCAAAAATCTATTTATTTATAACTTCTTTTAAATTTTATATATTTGAAAAAAACATTTTATGAAATCAATTAAATATTCCTTTGTAATCATTTTAGGAATCATTTTTCTAGCATCTTGTTCATCTGACGATGATGCATCAAGTGACATTAATGGTGATGATAATAATGACGACAATCCTGGAACGGAAGAAATTGTCGAGAATTATTTTCCGTTAGTGATTGGTAATTCTTGGGACTATGAAAATACCTTATCTTCTCCAAATCAACAAGATGTGGTTTCCAATGAGACTTTATCCATATTTGAAACCACAGAATTTAATGGAAGTGTAGTTTATGAATTAGAAACTGACAATGCTGCGGGTTCCGGACCTGTAACCTTGGCTTTATCACAAGGTACACTTATCAAAGGCAATAGTTCATTGATATACACAGGTGAATTTGGGTTAGGTTTAAATAACTTTCCTGAAGTGAATTTTGCAGTAGAAAATGCTCCAATTTACGACACCTCAGCTAGTGTTAATACAGAATTATTTACTCAAGACGGAACAATTGAACAAGAATTTCAGGGTATTCCATTATCCATAAATTACAACGTATCTGTTAAAATGGGTGATAGTTTTGACACTTTTGAATCTAACGGTATGACTTACGACGATGTTATCAGTTCACAACTGATAGTTAATTTGGAAATTATAGCCAATATTACAAATCCATTCCCGATAAATGTTCCTATTGCAGAAAGCCAAGATGCGATTATTGTTACCAATTATTTTGCTAACGAAACTGGTTTAATACAAAGCGAAACTAATACTGCTATTGTGTTTGAAGATCTTCCGGTGCCAATTCCAAATTTCCCTTTAGATGACATCAGTTTTAACACGTTTCAATTGTTGACAGACTTTAGTGTAGCTTTAGAGTAACTATTTACACAGTTTTTTTATAACTTTCTGTATGCACATTAGAAACGGCTCGTCCAGAAGGGTCGTTCATGTTTTTAAATGATGCATCCCACTCCAAAGCCACTTCTGAGCTACAAGCCACAGAGGGAACAGATGGTACTGTTTTCGCCGCTGTTTGACTGGGGAAGTGCTCTGCAAAAATACTTCTATAATAATATTCTTCTTTGCTTTTTGGAGGTTGATAAGGAAACTTAAAATGTGCATTTTTTAATTGTTCATCACTCACTTCTTGGTCGACTTTTTCCTTAAGGGTATCTATCCAGGAATAACCTACACCATCAGAAAATTGTTCTTTTTGTCGCCAAGCAACTTCTTTAGGCAATAAATCTTCAAAAGCTTTTCGCAACACCCATTTTTCAATCCGACCGTCTTTAATCATTTTGTCTTCAGGATTAATGCTCATTGCTACATCAATAAATTCTTTATCTAAAAAGGGAACGCGACCTTCAATGCCCCAGGCTGCAAGAGATTTGTTAGCTCTTAAACAATCGTATAAATATAGTTTATCTAATTTTCTTACAGTTTCTTCATGAAAAGCTTTGGCATTTGGCGCTTTATGAAAATACAAATAACCACCAAATAATTCATCAGAACCTTCACCAGACAAAACCATTTTAATCCCCATGGCTTTAATAGCTCTGGCCATTAAAAACATCGGTGTTGAAGCCCGAACAGTTGTCACATCATAAGTTTCAAGGTGATAAATCACATCTTTTATAGCGTCAAGCCCTTCTTGAATAGTAAAAATTATTTCATGGTGAACTGTATCTAGATGTTCAGCAACGAGTTTTGCGGCTTTTAAATCTGGTGAACCATCCAGGCCAGTGGCAAAAGAGTGCAACTTTGGCCACCAGGCTCCGGTTTTGTCGTGCTCTTCAATTCGCTTTTCTGCATATTTTTTAGCTAAAGCTGAAGTTACCGAAGAGTCTAATCCGCCTGATAACAGTACGCCGTAAGGCACGTCACTCATAAGTTGTCTATGTACTGCTGCATCTAGAGCTTCTCTTATTTTTTTTATCGAAGTATTGTTGTTTTTAACATCATCATAGTTTCTCCAGGTCGGTTGATACCATTGTTGAAATCCATTTGAATCTTTAGTCATATAATGTCCTGGAGGAAAAACTTCAATTTTTTCACATGTGTCTTCAAGGGCTTTTAATTCAGAAGCAACAAACAATACCCCATTTTCATCCCATCCTACATAAAGCGGTATAATGCCCATATGGTCTCTAGCAATGAAGTAATTATCATTATCACAATCGTAAAGTGCAAAACCAAAGATGCCATTGAGTTGATTTAAAAAGTTGTGGCCCTGATTTTTGTATAGTGCCAAGATAACTTCACAGTCAGATTGGGTTGTGAAATCGTAATTATTGATTTTTGTTTTTAACTCTTTATGATTGTAAATTTCACCATTTGCAGCCAAAACCAATTTTTTGTCAGAACTAAATATAGGCTGTTTGCCAGAAGTTGGATCAACAATAGCCAGTCGTTCATGTGCCAAAATGGCCTTATCGTGAGCATAAATACCGCTCCAGTCTGGACCACGATGACGTAGTTTTTTTGACATTTCTAAAACTTGAGACCTCAATTGCTCCGTTTTACTTTTTAAATTAAATGCACATACAATTCCACACAAAACTTATATATTTATAAATTAAATCAAGGGGCTAAATATCGATTAAATAATTATTTTTACAATTAAAAGCATTAAATTTTTTAGCTGTGAATTCATTTTTTATGATTTTTTTGAAATTAAATGCTATTATTGATGTTTTGATAATAAATAAATTAATCTGACTTCATTATTATATATTTTATGGCTAAAGCAACACTAATTTTAAACGAAAAACAAATACAGCACAAAATTAAGCGTATAGCTTTTCAGATTTTAGAATTTTATGACGGCGAAAAACAACTTATAATTGCTGGTATTGCTGACAATGGATTTACATTTGCTGAGCGTATTGCTAGTTGCATTTCTAAAATTAGTGAAGTTAAACCTCTTACCTGTAAAGTCCAAATAGACAAGAAGCAACCTCAACATAGCCCAAAATTAAGTTTAGATTTTCAAGCCTTAGAAAATCAAAGTTTAGTATTAGTTGACGATGTACTCAACACAGGAGCGACATTAATTTACACCGTTAAACATTTATTAGAAGCTAACTTAAAGGAACTTAAAACAGCTGTTTTAGTAGATAGAAGTCATAAAAAGTTCCCTATAAAAGCAGATTTTAAAGGAATTTCGCTTTCCACTTCTATCAATGAAACCGTAAACGTGAGTTTTGGAAAAACTTCAAAAGCTGAAATATATTAAAGTTGTAAGATTTTATTAGCTGTTTCCTCAATGTTCAAGTCAGATACATCTAATATAACTTTGGCTTGTCTATAGTAGTACTCTCTTTCAAACAGATGCTTTCTGATAAAGTCTTTCAGCTGTTTTTGATTCTCAATATTTGAGATTAACGGTCTTTGCTGTCTTTGTTTAAAAAGTCTATTGGTTAAAGTTTCAAGATTAACTTTAAGATAAATACTTGCAACAATATCTTTTGAGTTTATCAAGTCCATATTGCCTGCATAGCAAGGTGTTCCTCCGCCTAAAGCAAGGATATCAATTTGTTGATTTTGGAGAATTTGATTTAAATATTGATGTTCAATTTTTCTAAAATAAATCTCGCCTTTTGTATCAAAAATATCAGAAATCGTCTGCTTTTCCTCTTTTTCTATGTAAAAATCTAGATCACAATAGCTTAAATTTTGAAAATCCTTCAAATATTTTCCAACAGAAGATTTACCACATCCCATATAACCTAATAACACTATCATATTTTTTACTTTAGTTTGACAAAAATAAAATTCCTTTAAAATAAAGAAGCCTTAAACTTGATAAATAAATAATTGATAGTATATTTGCACCCTCAAAAAATTGAGATTTTCGAACCTATCGAAAATTAAGATCTGGTAGCTCAGTTGGTAGAGCATCTCCCTTTTAAGGAGAGGGTCCTGGGTTCGAGCCCCAGCCAGATCACACTAATCTCCGACTTAGTTGGAAGTCTTTAAGATTTTAAATTAGGTTGGAGATTTGATCTGGTAGCTCAGTTGGTAGAGCATCTCCCTTTTAAGGAGAGGGTCCTGGGTTCGAGCCCCAGCCAGATCACAAAGTGTGATGGATGTGGCGAGAAGTTTATGCTGAGCTTGTCGAAGTAAGCCCCAGCCAGATCACAAAGTGTGATGGATGTGGCGAGAAGTTTATGCTGAG
>JASMTR010000015.1:0-12355 GCA_041694175.1 Bacteroidales bacterium | reverse complement strand
CAACCACCATTCTTTGGCTTTTGTCAATTCTGCCAATGACAGTTCCTGACGTTCCTTATATTCCTTTATAGTCAAATTATCCGCTCCACCCAATTCCAATACTTTTTCTAAATTGATGGGAATGGTGTCTTGAGCAGCTAACTGATTTGTGTTGGTTACTATCAAAAACAAGACGAATGATAATAACCCAATTTCTTTTAATCCTTTATTTGATGTCTTCATTACTCTTGTTTTAATATCGGTTCAACAATTTGCTCGGGTTTTACCAAACTTTTTCCTTTTATGATTACTTGTGTTTCAGTGGTGATTTCATCATTCAATACTTCAAAGTAGTCTTGATTGGATAAGCCGATTTTAACAGGCAGTCTTTTAACTACGCCATCCACCACAGCAAGTACATAATCTTCGTTCTTGTGACTTACTTTAGTCATCATAGGCAAAGACAAGATGTTTTCCCTGCTGTTAAGTTGAAGCAAAGCTTTGGCATACATTCCTGAAAGGATTTTGCCGTCTGGGTTTGGCAAATCAATTTCTACTTGCATTGTTTTTGACATTGGGTCAAGTGCATTTGAAATACGACTGACTTTAGCCATAAATGAGTTTCCTGATAATTCGGGTAAAGTAACTTCTACTTCCATTCCTTTTTGAATGCCCACTGCATCAGATTCAGGAACGGGAATGGTCAATCTAATTGGATTGATTTCCTGTAATTCAAATAATGCTTGCGGATTACTCTGACTTAAACCGCTTTGAATCATTGCGCCTTTGTCCACAAAACGTTTGGTGATGATTCCTGAAAACGGAGCTTCAATGGTCAAAAACCCGATACGGTTGTTAACTGCATCCAAATTGGCTTTAGCAGAAAGGTAGTCGGCTTCTGCGTTTTCCACCATTTGAATGTTGGTCAACGCAGGGGTTTTCTCATAAACGGAATTCAGTCGGTCGTAATTCGCTTTTTTGGCTTTGGTTTCAGCTTGCCATTTGATTTGCTGTTGTTGCAATTCAGGATTTTCCAACACGGCAATGGTCTCGCCTTGCCTTACTTTGTCGCCAATGTCCTTACGCATTTGCATCAGCATTCCGCTTTCCATTGCGTAAAGTGTTACGATTTGATTGGGACGTGCTGTTCCTGTTATCAATACTTCGGCTGTAAACGACCGCTTTTGAGGTTTTACAACTTCTACTTTTTGTATTTTTTCATTTGTTGCTGTTTGTTCAGTTTCCTTTTCCTGATTGTTGCAGGAAATAAGTGTTGAGAGCAGTACAGCGAAAACTGCTATTGATTTTATATTTAAAGTCTTCATTATTTTTCTGTTTTTGCGATTAGTGAATAAAATATCGGTATGATGTAAAGGGTAATAAGGGTTGCCATAAAAGTTCCACCGATTACGGCAATGGCAAGCGGTACATTGGCTTCCGAACCCGGATTAGTCGCTAAAGCAGTGGGCAACAACCCTAAAATAGTAGTGGATGCCGTCATCAAAACAGGTCGAAAACGGTCTGACGAACCTTCAATAATGGCTGCTTGCTTTTGCTTGCCTTCGTTCATCAAAGCATTGATTCTGTCCACCAAAATATTTCCGTAAGAAACCGAAATACCCACCATCATAATAATTCCCATTATGGATTGAATGCTTAAATACGTTCCCGTACTCCACATCAAAAAGCCAACACCAATCAGTCCGAATGGAAATGCTAAAATTATAATTAGCGGTTTTCTGAATGAGCGGAATAAAGGCGTGATTATCAAAAAGGATAATAGGGCTGCCAAAGCCAAGCCCAAACCAAGTCCGCCAAATGATTCTTTAATGATGGCAACTTCTCCTTCAAAATTAACTTCATACCCTGCCGGAATTTCCATTCCGTCAATGATGTTTTGGATTTCATCTGAAACCCGACCTATGTCTTTTCCTTCCACATTGGCGTACACATTAAAGGCACGAGTCAAATTGTGGTGATTGATTTCAACAGGATTCGTTCCATCCGTTATTTTCGAGAAATTCCGAAAAGGAACAGTCCTGTCAGAGAGCGAACTGTTCACACCCACATTTTCCAACACAAAACGGTTGTCAATTTCGCTTTCAGGATAAGTAACTCCAACGAAATAGTGATTGCCGTTACGTTCATCAATCCAAAACGCCTTTTCATAAGTCACTGAAGAATTGAGTGCCGAAACCATATTTTTAATAGCTTCCACAGGTTCTACACCTAATTCGGCTGCCTTGATTCTATCAATATTTATGTTCTTTGCAGGTTGGTCAATCCGCTGCAAAACCCGAACATCCCTTGTTGCAGAAAGTGTTGCAATAGTATCACGGATTTTTTCTGAAATTTCACGCAATACTTTCAAATCATTTCCTTTTACCTGAACATCAATCGGAGCTGGCTTTCCTTCGTTCAATGCTGCGGTAATCATTCCACCTGTGTTGAAACTCAATTCAACTCCCGGAAATTTTTCGCTTAGTTTTTTCCTTAGTCGGGAAGCGTATTCAAAAGTGCTTGTTTCGTGTGTTTCCTTTAACTGTACACCGATAAAGGCATCTTGCGTTCCTGAGTTGGGTGTGTATGCCGCAGGTAAATCATAGAAAACACCAATGTTGGCAACAAGTTGTTCCAAATCATCTCCCGTTTCTTCACGGATAACTTGCTCCATTTCAGCAATGGTTTCGTTGGCATCTTCCAAACGAGTGCCTGATTCCATCCTAACCGAAATTTCCATTTGCCCCACATCGGACGAAGGGAATAATTCATATCCTGTATTTTTCAATAAAAACAAGGAAGCAACGAAAAGCAAAACAGTAATTCCCAAAACAGACCAACGGTATTTTAAAGTTTTCGAAAGACTGTTTTGGTATTTATCTCCCAATCGGTCAATGAATCGTTGGAAAAATCCGAGTGCATTTCGCTTGGGTTTATCATCTGAATTTGGAAGGTGTTTTCTAAAGAAAAATGCTGCCATTATCGGAATCAACGTCAAGGCAAAAATGTATGAACCAATCATTGAACCTGCTACGGTAATTGCCAAGGGAGAGAATAGAAATTTGGTAATCCCCGTGAGGAAAAGTACAGGAAAGAACACGACCATTATTACCAATGTAGAAGCCAAAACAGGGTTGGCGACTTCCAAAGCAGCATCTTTAGCAGCCGCGAATGAATCTTTACCCATTTTTAAGTGTCGGTCAATGTTTTCCAACACCACAATGGAGTTATCTACCAAAAGTCCTAAGACCAATGCCAAGCCACCAAGTGTAATGCTGTTAATGGCTTGTCCTGTGATATATAAAACAATGAAGGCAAACAGCACCGATAAAGGCAGACTGATAGCCACTATGAGTGATGACCTGAAATTTCCAAGAAAAAGAACAAGAACGATAACCACCAAAATCAAACCGCCCAAGCCTGCGTTTTGTAATCCTGAAATGGAATTACGCACATAAGACGACTGGTCAAATATGACATTGAGTTTTACATCATCAGGCATCCGTTCTTTCAAGCCCGGCAATGCTTTTTTAACGGCTTCTACCGAAGCGATTGTATTTGCTCCTGGTCTTTTGAAAATGGGCAGATAAACTTGCTCTTTTCCGTCAACTCGTGCAATGTTCGTTTGTATGGCAGATGCATCTTTTGTTTGCCCAATGTCTTTGATGTAAATAGGATTGCCATTTTTGTAGGTAATCACAATGTCGTCAAAGTCCGCTACATCAATTATCAATCCTTTTGCATCTACACCGTAATTGATATTTCCAATGTTGGCAACTCCTGACGGAATCATTGTGGTATTTTTCTGAATGGCTTCCATCACTTGTGTTTGGGAAATGCCCAAAGCTTCCATTTTTTCAGGGTCAACATAGACGTACACCATTCTCAACGAGCCACCATAAGCAGCAGGAGCAACAATACCTTCCACACCGCTCAACATTTGGCGGAGATTCAGATAAGCTACATCATACAAGTCTTTACCGCTTCGAGTGTCGCTGCTAACTGTCAACAACATTAAAGGTTTGGATGCTGTCGGGTCAAACGGCTGAATCATTGGCGGCATAGTTCCCGGTGGCTGATAATACATATCGCTCACCGCATAGGATGAGGAATTTGCCATTGCTTCTGCCGGGTCAATGTCTTCACCGTAGAAGTTGGTAACCACACTTACACCCATTATACTTTTTGAAAGTTGTTTTTCAATTCCGGGAGATTGTCCCGTCCATCTTTCCATTCTACTGGTGATGTCTTTTTCGACAACTTCGGCAGGCATACCCGGATAAAGGGTAATAATCTGCATAGCGGATTTTTTGAATTGAGGAAGGATGTCCACCGGCATCCTTGGGATAAGAACTCCCGCAAGCACTGCCACAATAATGGCAAATACAAGCACCAAATACGGATTCTTAAAAGATATTTTTATCATAATTTGTCCTTTGATTTAATAATTTGCTTTTGGTCAACGCATAAAGCATTGAAGCCCATTTTCATTTATGAAACAGGCATAAACACGAAAGCCTTTCTTGTTAGAAAGGGAATAGAAACTTATTCCAATCTGTAAGAAAGGTTATTAAACCAAAGGGGGTGCACGAAGTGGGCTGTCCGAAAGTAAAGTTGCCGAGCGGCATTTCGGGTCTGGCGGTAATAAAAACGGTTGTTCCGTTATTTCAAAACGAACCAAGTCAAAAATGACAACTGACACAGCAACCATCTGAATGGTTGGAACTATTCTTTCAACTTGAGTTTGATTGTATTCATCCGTTGCATCAGAAATATGCTCACAATCCATTGGAGGAAGCAGTATAGGGCCATCACTTTCTGCTATGGCTTTTGCTCTTAACTCACAAGGACTTGGTCCTTCGTGTTCGTGATGGTCGTGACCGAATGGGTGAGCAATACACATCAACTGCCAAGGGAGAATTGTCATTCCCATTATAAAAAGCAGCAATATGGATTTCAGTTGTCTCACGATTTGCAAAAGTACGAATTTAATATGAGAAGGAAAAATTGGCTCTTTGGTTTTGCTGAAGGGTTGGCTTTGAGCGTAGGTGCAAAACCAATGTGCCAATTACTCACTAAGTGTTTGTTTTTATATGTGTTCGTGAACTTACGTTTGAGCGTTGGCAGAAAAACAAAAAATGCGGGTCGGGCAAAAATTAAATCTCTGCGTGTCGGCTGGTGTGTCTGTCGATATGTTCTTTTAGTCGTCAAGTTACCGTGTCTGTTTTTACGGAGATGTTGGTTTTTTTACATTGCTTACAACGGTCTGGCTATGCACAGTGGCGTGCAAATAAGCACTTTCGTTATTTTCAATCGTAAAATTAGCAAAAAAAACGAACCTTTCATTTTAGCCCAAATTCAAGCCATTGTGTATAGCTAATGTTGGGCATAGTTTTTATTCATAGCTATCATCATTATCATATTTAAAATTCATACTAATTCTTCTCATTGTTTCTTGCAATTCGTTTAACTTCATATTCTCTTGAAGTTGTTTAATTGCTTCTTGTAAAGCATGCGTATGATAATTTCTCATTGATTTGTCAATAACATTTTCTTCTTCTTTAATCATCTCGTCAGTCACAGGAATTTCTACAAGTTGAAATGCTTTATGAAGTTTGTCAGTCAAAATTATTTTTCGTTTTTGACTAATTCTTTGTTTAAACTCTTGTTTTAGCCAATCATTTAGAAAAGAATCATCTTCATAATTACAGCCAAAATCTGAATCACGAGTTACAATTATTATGTGTTTATCAGAAGATTCCGCACATTGAATTATCCATTCCCAATTTATTGCATCTCCTATTGAATTATCAGCACTTTTTCTTGGAGGATAACCTAATATAAATCTCTTTTTAGCTAAATTTCTGATTTTAAAACGTATTTTATTTTCCCTGTTTAAATTGATAGCAGAGTTGTTTTTGAAAAGTTTTTGTAATGATTTATAGACTGGGTCATTACGGCTTGGATTTTTCATTATTTTATCAATCCGAGCTTTCAATTCTTTTTGTTTTTTAGAAATATCTTTTTTTGATTTTTCTATCATTTCAACAGCTTTTGCATTCGATAATATTGCTGGAACACTGATATTAACGTTATTCATTTTCTTTACTTCACTTATAGAACTCAAAATAACAGACTGTCGATTCTTTTTAAATTCCATTTCAACTTGTGCGGACGTAATAATTAAATCTTTATGCTTTTCAATTTCTTCCAAATATTTCATTGATACATTTGACTTTCGAATGCGATAAAAATCAAGAAATATATTAGTGTCAATAAAAATTAAGGCATCTAATTTTTCTAATTTCTTTTTAGCCATTTTGTAATTTTAAATTATGCCCAACGTGTCGCGTGTATGGCTCGTTGCGGAGTAAAAATACCTAAAATTTTCGAATTGGCACGAGCAAGTAAAGCGGTTTTACCTTTTAATTCTGGTTTTTTTAAACCTGAAAAACAAAATCAACATCTACAAAACGGCTTTACTTGCGGTTTTTGTAAAAATTCACAAGCTTTTGGGTTTAGCCTTCAGCCGCAATGAGTCATACACGGTGTTAGCACCCGTTTTGAATTCATATTCAGAGTTTTACACTTTCTGTTAGGCGAGTTTTTTCTTGATTTAATTCACGTTCATTTTTTCAATTCGCGAGTTTTAAATCGCAAAATTTTGTCTTTCAAGCGCAAGTTTTGGGGAAATTCATATTCGGGTTTTGCTTGTCAATTCAACCGAGTATTTGTCAATTCCGCCGTTTTAAATTTAAAGTTGTGCTTGTCAAATCGGCTGAGTGAATTCAACGTAACGTTTGTCAAATTCGCCGCGTTGAAATCAGCGTAACGTTTGTGAAATCCGCTGTATTAAATTTAGCGTAAAGTTTGTCAAATTCGCCGCGTTGTATTCAGCGTTCAAATTGTCAAATCAGTTGGATTCAAATTTGGATTTTCGCTATGAAATCAACCGAAATTTAATACTAATTCCAAGTCAATTTTTAATTTCAAATGTTCGCTCACGAGTAAATTCTCAAATGGGTGCTAACGGTGTAGTGTATCGTTAGTGGCGACCAAAAATACACGAACCATTCTTATTCAATCGTAAAATTAGCAAAAAAAAAGGACTTTTCGATTTAGCCCAAACCTCGCCATTAACTATACACCGTGTTGTAAAACGTTATATCTAATTAATAATCTTAATGAGTTCATTTTCAAATTCTTTTCTTTTATCCATAACTATCATTATTTTTTTGTTTACATCCATTAGTTTAAAGGTTACAGCAGTTCCAAAATTAGCACTGAATAAAATGTTGCCTTTAAAATCATATCTCCAACCAATACCATAATACCAAGGAATTTTTTTTTGGTTAATACTACTCTTATCTATTTGTTCTATATTAATTTTCTTTGATATAATACCAATACCAAATGAAAGTATTATTTTGTTTTCAAATAATTCTATCTTAAATCTATAGAAAAGAGCCAGTATAGTAGAGAAAACCAATATGTTTACGATGAAAAAAATTATTAAGTGATTTTTATCATTACCAATAGCAATTATCATAAATAGTAGTAAAGTAGTTAAAATTATTGCGAATGGTATTATAAGTAACCAGATTAATTTTGTCTCTTTAAATAAAGTGTTTTTTTTCATAGCTCTTTTTCTTTAAAATTAAAATATTTTCTAATGAATCAAATGGTAACATATACAATACTAATACCCCAAACATTGCTATACTAAAACTATACAGACCCATTAATAAGGCTATTAACAGATGCAGTAGTATACCTAACACAATAAATGTTTTTTTTCTTTCTCTACTGAGTAAAAATATAAATGCAAGTGATAGATGTGATATAATCACAAACCAAGTAAGAAAAAAAACTGCTTTAGAATTTAAAATAGGGTCAATAATTACCTTAAAAAAATCATTTACCCCATAATAATTACTATTTAAAAAGTAATATAAGGCTGTACCTTCCTTCCATTCATCTATAGTGGTTAATTTAACAATAGCAGTATTTAGGTATATAAAACAAACTTGTAAGGAAATTATCAGAAATGACAAATTTCCTAAGAAGTTAAATAGTCCTAAATGTTTTTTCTTACTATACCAGTGGTTTAATCTATTATCAAATAATGTTAAAGGCAGAATAAGAAATGTAATTGTTACTGCTATCTGATCACCACCATCTAGAGCTATAGCAGAATGATAAAAACTAAAAGTTATCCAAAAATGAAGTAAACCAGTTAACTGAGGAACAACTCCTATTATTACAGTTATCAAAATTGTTAAGGACAATATTTTTGAAAGCAATAAATTTTTATAACCTAAAAGTGCAAAAAAATTAAACTGACTAAAAAAGTATTCAGATTCTTTTAATACGGATAAAGCTTCTCTATCAAATAGTAAGGCAAAGTCGTTAAATAAAAAAACTAAAATAGTACTAAAAGCTATTAAGCTTCTTCCCAAACCATAAACTTTTGTGTATGGGTTAGTAAACACTAACTTTTTTAAAAACTCTTTACTGTAGGCAAAAATACACATATTCTATTTTTTTATTTTTTTGACTATAATTTCTCCATTCCCATAATGTTGGTTTTTCTTTAATTATTAAATATTTTCCTTTTGAAATGTGAGTTATGTTTAGTTTTTCAGTATCAAAACAATCAAAATGATAATCAATACTAATAGTTTTTAAATCTTTTTTGGTGGATTCATTCCATTTTTTTAATACTTTTTTTTCAATTTTTGCAATATCAATTAGCTTTTTCCTGTTAATCCTTGAAAACCCATAATTATTAAAACCATCCGAATTACGTAAGGTTATTTCGTTCGGATTATTGTTATCGTCTATCTTGTAAATGTGATATTGTTTTGATTTGGGGTCTTTTGTAAAAAAGCCAAATGACTCCATAAAAATAAGACGAATAAAGTGTTTTGATTCTGGATTTAAATTACTTGAAAAAACAGGACTAGGGATAATATTAATAAATACATACAAAAAAAATGATGAGTATATAATTAACACTATAGAATAAGGAATATATTTTTTCATCAATTTAAGTTTAGAAAAAATCAATGACATCACTAATTACATTTGTCATACCATCCCAAATATCACCAATAGACACGTTTTCAACCCAATTCACATTGTATATCCATAAGAAGTTGCCTATAAATACAACTGCATCTCCACCTATTGCAGCTAGCAAATAAGCAATAAAAGCAACAAGAGCAAAAAATGTTACTAAAAATACAATTGCCAAAGCAGCAGTTTCATTTTGCATTTCCGAACTATATTCAGGGTCATTTTCTAGAAATGATGTCATATCTGAATTATATCTTTCAACGTCTTCTTTTACAGTAAAGTCATAATTTTTAGGGTCAATACCACCTCTATTTTTACCGTCTTTAATAACTTTAATGTTTTTTTCTACTTTTTCGTTAGTCAGAAGAGCTGATTTTAACAATAAAGCACAATCTTCCAATTTATCTTTCACTTGATACGGGTCTTTAGATAAAATAGAACTTTTAAGTTCGGTAAAAATGTTTGGATTTAACTCTCTTATTTTTAATACGAGGCTATCATTTTCTAAACCTGCTTCTCGGTTTAGATATTGCTCTGATAATTCTGGATAAGAGGATACAAACATTGGGTTTTCTATTATAATGTCTCGCTCTACTTTTGCATTGTATAAGGATGGTATTTCATTAACGAAACGACCTTCAAGAAAAAATATTCCTCTAAAAATATCCTCTCCTGTGTAATTAGCTCCTCTTTTCATTAATTCATTAGCTTCTTTTGAAATAACTTTCTGAGTTACATCTTCGTCATATTGTGTACAAGACATAAATAACATAAGAATTGCCATAGTCATTGATAAATAAGGGTTTACAAATTTTTTCATTTCTCAAATTTTTAAGTTAATATTCGTTTTTAATGTTTTACAACGGTCAAGTATAAAAGCAGTAGCGTATTAAATTAACTTAACCCTCTGAAAGCAATATACTTAAATTAAAGCTATAACGGTTTGAATTAGCACCCAAACCGCTATTGCTTTTATACAATGTTATGCCATGTTATTTTTTTTTATTTTTAATATATGCATATAGTGCATACAAAATAAATGATATCAATATCAAATATTGTAAAAATAACAAGTTGTCATTTTTATCAAAATACTGAATTAATAAAACTATTACAAAAGCTATGACAAAAATAATTCTTTTCATAAACTATTGATCTAAACAATCTTCATAGTCAGCAGCAGCCTCTTCTAAGCAAACAACAAATAGACCAGTTGCACCTGCTGTAGCCAACCAAGCAGCACCTCCAGTTAGCACACCGCCAACAAACGCGAGACCCATACTTATAACCCAATTTCTTTCACATCTATTTTCAGCTGTTTCATAATCATCCTCACAATCCCCAAATCTAGCAAAATTATCTGAAGTTTGATTATCTAATTCGGTTACAAACAGTATTTCAAATTCATCTATATCCATATTTCTAATAGAAACATTCTCATTAACGAATTCCTCACTTAAATTTTTCAATTGAAAAAAAAGTTCACTAATCCTTTGATGATTTTTAATGTTAGCATTTTGCAATAAATTAACAAATTCGTTTTTAGAAATTTCATTAGTTTCATTAATTAATATTTCATAATTAATGTTTTTTTCTTTGTCAATTAAATTTAATAATTCATTAGAAATTTCTATATGTCTTGACACATACAATTCAAGTGTGAGATTATTTTTATTTGATGAATTTCTAAATAATATATCATCATGATTGCATGATACAAATATCATTAAACTAGATAAAAATAATGCTAAATAAGGTTTTCTAAAATTTTTTAAAATATTCATAATTTTAATTTTTAAAAATTAATATTGACAGAATTCTTTATTGTAACGATTAATCTGTTTAATCCTCGCTACTCACATAAGAATGGGTGGTTAACCCTAATGTTTCAAATCATTTAACCGCTATGTTTATTTTTAAATATGGCATAACGGTCTGGCTATGGGCAGTAGCGCTAAAAAAGCCTAGTTTTTCATTTTATTCAGCTAATTTAGAAAATAATCCCGAAATTTCGCTTTTCAATCCCGAACCCGAGCTATTGCCTATAGCTATTGTTGGTAGCAGTGCTTAGTTTATGTTCGTTTTTGTTCTGAAATCAGAATTCTTTCCACTTTCATTTACTATGTTTATGAATTCTTGCATCTCTTTTGTTAGTGTCAATATTTCGTGGTTTCTCCAATACTCTTGATTATATTCTCCTTTAAGGTCGAACATATCTTTACTTAAATTTATATTATTTTTTATTTCAGTTGTATCGTCTATTGGAACAGCATAATACAAATAGCTAAAATTGAAAATATAATTTTCGTTCTCTTCATAAACTTCAGTTTTACCTTTTAATGTTGCCTTGCTTAATTGAAGTTTATTCGTTTGCAAATTCCTTTCAAAATTGGACTTCCAATTACTATAAACTGTTCTATACTTTGATTTTCCGAGTTTTTCAAATTCAGCATTTTTATAATCATAGATTACATTAGCCTCTTTGAAAGTCTTGTCATTATTTAAGATATAAAAACCTTGAATTTTTGTTTTTTCTTTATCCTTTGGTTTAAGAGTTATTTTTTTAGAACCCTTATCTGTTGTAGATTCATATTTTATATTGAATATATCTTTATTAAAAGCTATTCTAATAATATTGGTTAAGAATTCTTTGAAGCCAAATAATCTGAAATCAATATCTTTATCTTCAATTCCAACTTTTCTTATATTCTCGATTTGTACTTTGTAATTTTTCTTAGGCATTGGTTTTGATTTTGTGTCAAATAATGCTTGTCTTTCAATAAGTCCTGAAAAATCTACAATTTTATACAGTTCATTGTTCTTTCTAATCACAGCCCTTAAAAAAAATTTTTCCCTATGAGGTTCAAGAGCATAGTCTGTTAATACGGTTTTCAGCATTTGTGTATAAAGTCCATCCTTACTTATTACGACCTCGTCTAGTTCATAAGTTAGTGGCTTCATAAAAATAGTATCATTTGCTTTTAAAAACTTAAAGTTAGTTTCTAAAGTTTCATAAACAACACTTTGTATTGTAATTTTAACGTCAGTTTTTTGGAACTCAAATACCCCATCTTCATTGCTGATGGCATAATTTTCAAGTCCCTTTATTGTTGCATAAGAAATTGGAATATTATCTGTTTTGTCCCAAAGGACATTTCTTGACGACTCTTGACCAAATATCACGTTCGAACTAAATAGAAATAATAATATATAAAGTCTATTCAAATATTGTTTTTGATTCATTTCCTAATTTTTTCGCATTGCTACCAACGGAAAGTGTATCTTTCAGTGGCGACCA
>JASMTR010000014.1:0-6251 GCA_041694175.1 Bacteroidales bacterium | reverse complement strand
TGGCTTTATAACCTTAATGTATCGTAATAATAAAGACCGTAGAAGTAATAAGCGACAGTTTTTTACAATGCGCTCAGTCAACGTTCGTAGAGATAGAGACTTGACCAATACAGTAGATGATCCCGATTACAATGTATTTAATGCAAGATATACCTATCAAAATAAAAATTTAGACCGATTTTTTGTAGCTTCAATAGATTATGAAATTGCACAACAGTTTAGTAAATTGTATGCTACTGCTACATTTAGAAGGCTCTACGAAAATAACCGACAGATCAATATGAGGCTTTTTTTGGGAACATTTTTATTTAATGATACCCAAGATTCTGATTTTTTTAGTTTTGCCTTAGATCGACCATCGGATTATATGTTTGATTTAAATTACTATGGTAGAAGTGAAGAAAGCGGACTGTTTAGCCAACAATTTATTATGGCTGAAGGTGGTTTTAAATCTCAATTACAGCCTGATTTTGCCAACCAATGGCTCGCGACGTTTAATACAAGCACAACAATTTGGAATTGGATTTTTGCATACGGCGACGCAGGACTTGTCGGGAATAAATACGAATCCACTGAATTTGTTTATGACTCAGGAGTTCGCTTAAACCTGGTTGAAGACTACTTTGAATTGTATTTTCCTGTGTATTCTAGTCAAGGTTGGGAATTTCAACAAGATTACGAAGAGAAAATCAGATTTATTGTAAGTATTGATTTTGGAACTTTGTTCAAGTTATTTACTAGAAAGTGGTATTAGAAACGTGTCTAATATTTTGTTTTTGCGACGATAACTACTTTACTGATTAGGGTAAAATTACTTCATCAATGACATGAATTATACCATTGCCGGCTTGGATATCAGTAATAAATATGTTTATTATTCTACCGTTTTGGTCTGTAATAGTATTTGTAGAAGCATTAATGTTAATGTCACTTCCCAAGGTAGAAAATATACCTGATTCTAAATCTTCTTCTCTAATATTATTACCTGTTATAACATGAGTATTTAAGGTAGAGGTAAGTGTAGAAGAGTCAATATCATCTAAAGATTGAAGGTTAAGCTCTGTAATTAAAGCTGTAAATGCGTCGTTAGTTGGAGCAAAGACTGTAAAAGGTGAAGGGCTGTTAAAGCTACTTAACGTACCTAGGAAGTCAGGTTGGTCATCTCTTGTTAAAACTGAATTAAGAGCTGAAAAATTCTCATCAGCACTAACAAAGCTCGTAACATTAGGTATAGTTAAAACAGCATCGATAAAATGAATCACGCCATTAAAGGCAATTTCATCTGCTGAAGTTACAGTAGATAGGCCGTTTAAAGTAATATCTCCACCCTTATTGACATAGATGTTTAAGTTATTAGAATTACCAGTAAAAACCTCAATAGCATTTGTTATCTCGTAACCTGTACTTAAATCCGTAGATTCAAGTTTGCCAGTTAATATATGGTATAATAAAACTTGAGTCAATTCTTCATTGTTTAAATTAGATAAATCAATATTTTCAAAGGCATCATCAGTAGGAGCGAAGACTGTAAATGTTCCTGAGTTTAAAGTTTGATCAAGTCCAGTATTTACAAGTAGTTGTTCTAAGGTGTTGTGGTTTGAGCTTGCGGCAATCGTTTCGAAAATGCTTGGGGTGTTATCTATAATTTGTCCAGCTTCATCATCCGCACATGATATCATCAGTAAAAGAATGCTAAAAATTAGTAGAGATTTTAGTTTCATTTTTTAAATTTTAAAATACTTTATTCAAACTTAAATTGCTTTTAGTTTCCTGAATGTCTAATATTTGTTAACGCTTAAAAATAAGAAAAAGGAATTATACTTACCTTAAAGAAGTTTAATTTTATAAAGTTAAAATAATATAATATCTGGTTAAATATAGTTAATATTTGTAATACATCGCATCTTAATCCGTTCAATATAATAACACATTGCATTTATTTGAATTAGCCTTTTTATAAATACAATATTTAAACATTAATCCTTTGATACAACTTCAAGGGATTTTTGTTTACCACTTAATTATAGCACTTGCCCAAGTGAAACCACTTCCAAATGCTGCCAAAACTACAATATCATCCTTTTTTATTTTATCATTTTCCCAGGCTTCAGTCAATGCTATAGGAATAGAAGCTGCTGTAGTATTGCCATATTTTTGAATATTATTATGTACTTGATTATCGCTTAGTTTAAGTTTTTTCTGAATAAATTGAGCAATTCTCAAGTTGGCTTGGTGTGGAATAAACATATCAATATCTTCAGCCGTCAAATTATTATGCGCTAAGCCTTCGTGAATTACCTCAGAAAATCTTACAACAGCATTTTTAAATACCAATTGGCCATTCATATGTGGAAAATAAGGTATATTATCTTGCGGATTGTCTTTAATGATTTCAGGAACCCAATATTTTGTACTTGGCCCAATTAGCGATAATTCTTCAGCAAATTTCCCTTCAGAATGCAGGTGAGTAGATAAAATGCCTTTGTTTTTGTCCTCGCTTCTTGTCAACACTGCTGCGCCAGCACCATCGCCAAAAAGTACAGAAACATTACGACCTCGTGTTGTCATATCTAAACCGCCACTGTGGTTTTCGCTTCCAATAACAAGCACGTTTTTATACATCCCTGTTTTGATAAATTGGTCGGCAACAGAAATCGCATAAACAAATCCGCTACATTGGTTTCTTACGTCTAAAGCGGGACAAGTTGGTATATCAAGCATTTCTTGAATTTGAACCCCACAACCAGGAAAATAATAGTCAGGACTCAAAGTAGCAAAGACAATAAAGTCGATGTCATTTTTATCAATTTTTGCACGTTCAATTGCAACTTTAGCGGCTTTATAACCCATAACAGCAGTGGAGTTACCATCGCCTTTTTTGATATGTCTTCGCTCTTTTATTCCGGTGCGTTCTTGGATCCATTCGTCGCTGGTATCCATTACCTTTGCAAGATCATCATTGGTAACAATGTTTTCAGGAACGTATTTGCCTAGTCCTGATATTTGTGATTGATACATATTTAATTATATTGAAAATGCAATGTAAGTATATTTAGGTTTTTAAAATCTGTTAAATTCCAACATTAATTATGCGTGCATAATAAAATTTTGAAGGTTTTAAATGTCTTAGTTTTCTGAAACTTATAATTAGTTCATTAAAATTAGATTTCAAATCAATGATAAATTTTTCATAGTTTCATTTCACTATATTTGCCCTCAGATAATATAAAATATGAGTTTTTTAAAATTTTTATTTAGCAAGAGTTTACTTAAAAATATAATTTTAGCCATAATCTTAAGTATAGCTTTAGTTATAGGCTTATTCTATTGGTTGAACTACTATACAAATCACGACGAGTATATCGAAGTTCCAGATTTAAGTAAATTAGAAATAGATATTGTTGAAAAGAAATTGAGCCAAATGAACTTAAATTATGTAATTATGGATTCTACGGCTTATAATCCAGATTACCCATCATTTTCAGTCGTCGAACAAAATCCTAAACCTGGCCGTTCTGTCAAAGAAAATAGAAAAATATACTTGACCATTAACCCCAAGGATTATGCTTCAGTAGAAATACCTGAAAATATTTTAGGCAACACCAAAAGACAAGTTTTGCCAACCTTAAAATCTTTAGGCTTTAAAATTGGCAAAATCACAACTAAACCAGATCTTGCAAAAGACGTGGTTTTAGAATTAAAACATCAAAATGAAAATTTAAAACCTGGTGATAAATTGAAAAAAACTAGTGTCATTGATATCGTCGTGGGTGATGGCAGTTTAGATTATTCTGAGTCAAATACGGTAAATTCAAATGATAATGAATAATATTCAGGACGAAAGTAACGACGAACTTTTTGAACATTATCATTTTGTTGCAGCAAAAGGTCAGGAGCCATTACGAGTTGATAAATTTTTGATGAATTTTATTGAAAATGCTTCAAGAAACAAAATTCAAAAAGCGGCAAAATCAGGTAACATATTTGTTAATTCAGAAACCGTAAAACCCAATCACAAGGTAAAGGCTGGTGATGAGGTTAAAGTTTTAATGTCATATCCGCCCTATGAGAATTTACTGGAGCCTGAAAATATTCCTATTGATATTGTTTACGAAGATGACGATTTGTTGGTAGTAAATAAAGAAGCAGGAATGGTAGTTCATCCTGGACACGGCAATTATTCAGGCACGTTAATCAACGCATTAGTTTATCATTTTGAAAACTTACCTAACAACAGTTCAAACCGACCTGGTTTAGTTCATCGTATTGACAAAGAAACCAGTGGTCTTTTGGTGGTAGCCAAAACCGAAGAAGCGATGACACATCTCAGTAAACAGTTTTTTCATAAAACCAGTCAGCGTGAATATGTGGCTTTAGTTTGGGGCGATGTTAAAGATGATGAAGGAACAATAGAAGGCAACATCGGGCGACATCCTAAAAATAGACTTCAAAACACCGTTTATGAAGATAATAAAGCTGAATTTGGAAAACCTGCCATCACGCATTATAAAGTTATTGAGCGTTTAGGCTATGTGACTTTAGTGTCTTGCAAACTTGAAACAGGACGAACACATCAAATTCGTGTTCATATGAAATATATTGGCCACATTCTATTTAACGACTCTCGATATGGTGGCGATAGAATTTTAAAAGGCACCAGTTTTACCAAATACAAACAATTTGTTGAAAATTGCTTTAAAGCTTTACCCCGTCAAGCCCTTCATGCTAAAACATTAGGATTTGAACATCCAAAAACGGGTAAACACTTGTCATTTTCAACTGACCTGCCCGAAGACCTGAAATCTTGTATTGACAAGTGGCGAAATTATGCAAAACACGCTAAGCATTAACACCATTAGATTTTACTATTCTCATATCTTAATTTTCTATAAAACAATGTGGTTTTGATTTACTTTTTCTATTAAATTTACATCAAAAACGAATATGAAAATATTACTTTCTCCTGCTAAATCTTTAAATTTAGAACAAGATTTACCAACTTCAGATTACACAGAACCAAGTTTTTTAAATAAAACCCAAAAGCTTCATAAGCTTTTAAAACAATCTTCCAAAGATGATCTCAAGGCGTTAATGTCTATCAGCGACAATTTAGCTGAATTAAATCATCGAAGGTATCAAGAGTTTTCTATACAACATCAACCTCAAAATTCTCGTCCAGCCATTTATACCTTTGATGGCGACGTTTATGACGGAATCAATGCTTATAAACTTTCTCAAGAGGATATCAAACGCTTACAAAATCGGTTAAGAATTTTATCTGGCTTTTATGGAATGCTTAAACCCTTAGATTTGATTCAGCCTTATCGACTTGAAATGGGGACAACTTTAGCTGTTGAAAACTCAAAAAATTTATATGAATTTTGGAAAGAAACTTTAACTAAAAGTCTTAACGATGAATTGGATGAAGGCGAATTGGTCGTAAATTTAGCGAGTCAAGAGTATGCAAAATCTATCCAAAAATCTAAACTCAAAGGCAATTGGGTGGAGCCTGTGTTTAAAGATTATAAAAATGGAAAACTTAAAGTCATCAGTTTTTATGCCAAAAAAGCTAGAGGTTTGATGACCAAACATTTGGCTAAAATTGAACATCCAAATTATGAGGATATTTTAAAATTTAATGAAGAGGATTATGCCTTTAGCAAATCAGAAACTGCTGAAGACCAAAAACCTGTATTTATAAGATAAAAATGCGAGTTTTAAACTCACATTTTTAATAATATTAAGTTTAAAATTTACCTAAAGACATAGGTTTTACTTTCGCCATTTGGCGCTACAAAGGTTAAAGACAACGGTTTATAAGGATCACGATTATCTAAAATTTGACGTAAGGTTTTAATGTCCTCAACGGGTTTGTCGTCGGCTTTTGTGATATAAATGCCTACCAAATTCTCTGCAATCATGCTGTCATTAAGAAGCTTGTTAATTTTAACCCCGTTTTCAATACCATATGCTTTGCATTATTATTATTTCATTACTTAACAGCTTGTTACAGCTAAAAATTGAAGGTCATTCTAGCAAGTTGTTGGATGGAAGACAGATTGTAATATGACCATCACAGGCAGTTATCAACAGTTTACTCAACATGGCTAATTTTTTTTAAAAAAGTTGAAAAAAATCACTTTCATATTTTGATGGAAAGATTAATTTTTTGAGTGTTGCATAATTGTACCACTTTTTAAACTGGTTCTAAATCCACATGACTTGCATTCATAACTCCATTTACCCTTTTT
>JASMTR010000013.1:0-13577 GCA_041694175.1 Bacteroidales bacterium | reverse complement strand
CGAGGCTTAAAATGCGATTACCATCAAGTTGTCATTGTTTCTGGTTCTTTACAATCTTTGTATTTAATCGGTAATGCTTTACTCAATCCAGATGATACCATGGTGATGGAAAATCCTACTTTTCCTAATGTGAATTCGATATTTAGAAGTTTAGACGCCAATATCAAACCTGTTTCTATAGATGATGAAGGCATTAAAATTAATGATTTAAAATTATTAGATAACGAAAAACCAAAACTTATTCACTTAACACCTTCTAATCATTATCCGACTGGTGTTCAAATGAGTCTTCAACGAAAACGAGAAGTTTTAAAATGGGCAAATAAACATGAAGCAATTATCATAGAAAATGATTACGACCATGAAATTAGTAATTGGAAAACTAAAAACGAGTCTATTTTTAGCCTTGATGAGCAACAACGAACTATTTTTCTGGGAACTTTTAATAGACTACTACACCAATCTGTAAGGCTTGGCTATATGGTGGTGCCCTATTATTTAATCGATACCATCAAAGCTTTACAAAAACATTCTCATCGTTTTGTATCACCATCAAACCAAGTTGTGATGAGTCAATTTATAGAAAAAAATCACCTTTATAATCACATCAAAAACGTTATAAATGTGGCAAAAGAACGCCAATCTATTTTTATTGAAAATTTCAACAAACACATGCATCCATCGATGATAATTAAACCTTCGCAAGCCAATAGTTTACATATATTGGCTGAAATTCCAGAAAACATTTCAGATACTAAACTGGCTGAAGTTCTTAATAAACAAAATATTATCGCACATCAATACAGCAAATGTTTTGTAGTAGGCCAAAAACAAGGATTAATTTTTGGTTATTCCTGTGTAAAACGTCCAGTCATTGAGAAAAAATTAAAAAAACTATCAAAAACCTATCAAAATTTTATTGATAAATAACAGTTGGTATGTAAATATTTAAACAACTGGTATCAAAATAAAATAACTTCTTTTAAGTAATTCGATAAAAAATTTTTAAATGAAAAAAATAAATTTCTTATTTGTATTTATACTGTTTGTATTAGCTTGCGATCAAAATGATGTTGATAGTGTTGATGATAACTCTACCCTAAATGGCACAGGCGCTTATCAATTTCAATATAATATGACCAACACTGATAAAACTTTAAACGTGTTTTATCACATACCTGAAATCGACGAAAACAATTTGCCTATTTTAATCCTGTTTCACGGTGCAGGCAGAAATGCTTCTGCTATCAGAAATGCATGGATCGCAGAAGCTAACGCTAAACAATTTATTGTCGTGGCTCCCGAATTTTCAGATCAAGATTTTCCAGGAGGTGACCAATACAATCTTGGAAATGTATTTATAGATGGAGATAATCCGAGTCCACAAACCTTAAATCCAGAGCAAGATTGGACCTTTTCTATTGTTGACCCTTTATTTGAAAATTTTAAAACTCGAGCAAACAATACATCATTAAATTACAATGTATTTGGATTTTCTGCTGGGGCACAATTTGCGCATAGATTAATGGAATTTAAACCCAACGCCAAAATTGATAAAATTGTGGCTTCTGCCGCAGGTTGGTATACTGTGCCAGATAGTGATGAAAGTTTTCCTTATGGTTTTTTAAATAGTCCATTAGAGAATATTTCATTATCAAATTTATTTTCAAAAACTTTTACTATTCAAATTGGCACTTTAGATAACGACCCAAACGCCCCAGCACTACGACGAAACCCTATTGTCGATCAACAAGGTGATAATCGCTTCGACCGAGCGTTCTATATGTATAACACGAGTCAAACTTATGCAGAAAGTTTAAATCTTGAATTTAATTGGAATATTTTAGAAACACCAGGCAACGCTCACAATATGGAAATAAGTGTACCACAAGCTTCTGAAATTTTATTTTAGGTTTATCAAGATATAGTCTTAAAATTTCATCATTTTTAAACTTATTCCTAAAAAATCACTCTAAAATATCGTAGATTTAATTTCAAAATTCTGAACTATGCGATACTTTACGATTTTATGCTTAGCCTTTTGTACGTTTCAGCTTCAAGCTCAATCCTTAATCATGCAACCTGTTATTTCACCAGACGGGGGGCATTTGGCCTTTAGTTTTCAAGGCGATATTTGGGTTAGTGATATTTCTGGAAACAACTCCAGCCGACTTACTATTCACGAAGCCTATGAAGCTAATCCAGTTTGGTCTGAAGATAGCCAGTATATCGTTTTTTCCAGCGATAGGTTCGGCAATGACGATTTATTTAAACTATCTGCAAAAGGTGGAACTCCAGAACGCTTAACTTATCATTCGGCCAGTGATTCGCCCTACAGCATTAGCCCTTCAGGCGATGTTTTATTTACAACATCACGAAATTATAAACAAGTAGAACGCGAATCTGAAATCTATGTTATAGAAGAATCTGCTTCTACTGAAAAAAGATTTTTCGATGCTTTAGGTTTTGATCCTATTAGCTCTCCTGACGGAAACAAAATTGCTTTTGTTCGCGGCACTTGTCGCACGGCCAGAGAAGCATACAACGGACCTGCCAATCGCAATGTTTGGGTGTTTGATAAAAAAACAGGAAATTACACACAAATTACCAAACACGGCACCAACGATTTTAACCCCCATTGGTTAAACAACAATGAATTGGTTTTTATCTCAGGACGAAGTGGACGTTATAATATTCATCAAGCCAATTTAGAAGGTGATGTTTCACAATTAACAAACCAAGAAACATTTGGAATCATCAATTTTTCTTTAAGCTCAAAAACAAATACAATCGCATTTCAAACGGCAGAACAATCTTATACGTTTGATATCAATACTAAAAAAGCGCAGCCGATTAATATAAATATCAGCAGTGATTACCGATTTGATCCTATAGTGAAAGAAAATATGCTTAACAGTGTTGATGAGTTTTCAGTATCACCTAATGCAAAGTTTATAGCCTACATCAATCGTGGTGAATTGTTTATAACCCGGAATGACAAAGAGGACAGCAAGTCTGTTCGATTAACCGACGGCCCGGCACGTGAGTCTAATCCTGTCTGGTTAAATGATTCGGTGTTATTGTTTATTTCTGACCGTGAAGGTCAAAAAGATTTATTTGCCATACATTCTACTGATGATAATGAATCGGATTTATTTTATTCGTTTAAAAGAGTAACTAAACGGCTAACCAAAACAAAAGACGAAGAATCTAATCCTGTTGTGAGCCCAAATGCTAAAAAATTGGCTCTTGAAATTGGCAGAGGTGGATTAAAAGTTTATGATATAGATGAAAAAGGGAAATTGAGTAAAGCTAAAACACTTCTCGACGGTTGGGATTCGCCAAGTGGTGTAACTTGGTCACCAGACAGCCAATGGTTAGCTTACAGTAAATCAGACTTGAATTTTAATGAAGAAGTGTTTATTCACTCAGCCGATAATTCAGAAAAATCTGTTAATGTGAGTATGCATCCTAAAGGTGACTACAATCCAGTTTGGAGTAAAGATGGGAGTAAACTCGGCTTTGTTTCTGAACGAAATAACGGCGATAACGACATTTGGTTTGCTTGGCTAAAAAAAGAAGATTGGGAAAAATCTAATGCGGAATGGACCCGAAGAGAAAAAGAAAAAGACGACAAAAGCAAAGCAAAAAAGAAAAAGAAAGATGATGATGAAGACGAAGAAGAAGAAAAATCTTCAGTTGTTGTGATTGATTTTGATAAGATATATCAACGCTTAGAACAAGTCACACGATACACCGGCGGCGAATCTGATTTTACTTTTGATGCTAAAGGCGAATACATTTACTACAACAATGCTGGAGTGAGTCGTAAAGATTACGAAATCGACAGAAGTTTGTTTAAAATCAAATGGGATGGTAGCGACAAAGAGGAAATAAAAGGAGGTTCAAATACCTACGGACTTCAAAAATATCCTTTAAAAAACAATATATACTTGATGTCTCGTGGTGGTCAAATCAGTGTTTTAGACACTAAATCTGATAAGATTGAAAAATTGCCAGTTAATTCCGAAATGAAAATCCGCTACAAAGAAGAATTAGCACAAATTTTTGAAGAAGGCTGGCGAGTGCTAGACGCTGGTTTTTACGATCCTGAGTTCCACGGACAGGATTGGAATAATTTAAAAAAAACCTATAAGCCTTTGGCTCTAAACGCTTCTACGAAAGAGGATTTCAGAATGATTTTTAATTTGATGTTAGGCCAACTGAACGCTTCTCATATGGGACTTTATGGTGGAAATGATCAAAAAGAAACCCAAAGTGAACGCACAGGGCTACTCGGGATTGAAGGCGAATCTACATCAAATGGCTTCAAAGTTACAAGAGTGGTTCTCGACAGTCCTGCCAACAAGACCGAAAGTCAATTAAAAGTTGGAGATGTGATTACAGCCGTTAATCAAAGTGAAGTTCAATTTTCAGATAATTTTTATTCACATTTGGAAGGTGCAGCTAACGAGCGCACTTTATTAAGTGTTAAACGCAATGCGAATGAATTGGAGTTTATTATTTGGCCAACCAATTCTTTACGCACCGAATTATATAACGAATGGGTCGAGAATCGAAGACAACTCGTTGAGGAATTTTCTAAGGGTCGCCTTGGCTATCTGCATATTCAAGGTATGAATTGGACGTCTTTTGAACGTTTTGAACGTGAACTTATGGCAGCAGGTTACGGTAAAGAAGGTATTGTGATTGATGTTCGCTATAACGGCGGCGGCTGGACAACCGACTATTTAATGGCTGTTTTAAATGTCGATCAACACGCTTACACCATCCCACGTGGGGCTGCTAAAAGCTTAGAAGAACACAAGCAATATAAAGAAAATTATCCTTTTGGTGAACGACTGCCACTTGCTTCTTGGACAAAGCCGTCAATTGCTTTGTGTAATCAAAACTCCTATTCTAATGCTGAAATTTTTTCTCACGCTTATAAAACTTTGGATTTAGGCACTCTGGTTGGCACACCAACTTTTGGAGCAGTAATTTCAACAGGCGGAGCAAGATTACAAGACGGCTCATTAATTCGTTTACCATTTAGAGCTTGGTATGTTAAAGCTACTGAGGAAAATATGGAAAATGGACCAGCTGTTCCTGACATTATTGTGGACAACCCACCAGCTTATAAAGCCAAAAACATTGACCCACAATTGAAAAGGGCTGTTGATGAATTGTTGAAGCAACTCTAAGATTTAAAAGGATTAAACTTACCTGTAATTTCTTTATATTCACAAATTCAATAAAATTATTTCATATGAAAACTTACATTACCATCATTAGTTGCTTAGTTTTATTCTCTTGTGGAAAAAATAAAAATGACAAAAAATCTGAAAACAAATATGATTTATCCTCAGGTATTGAAATCACCTCAGCCATAGAACAACTTGCTTCGGATTTTAAATTTACCGAAGGTCCAGCAGTTGATGCTGATGGCAATGTGTATTTTTCAGACATTCCTAATTCTAAAATTTGGATATGGACAACAGCAGATAGTCTAAAGCTATTTAGAGAAAATAGCAATGGTTCTAATGGTTTATATTTTGATAAAAACCAAAATCTTCTAGCTTGCGAAGGCGGTGCTTCTCAAATCAGTTTGACCACACCAAGAGGTGATTATAAAGTGATTGCTTCTGAGTTTGATGGTCAGCCATTTAATACCACTAACGACTTATGGCCAGATGATAAAGGCGGTGTTTACTTCACCGATCCGCAATATGGTGGCGATATGGACAATTTGGAGCAAGGTGGTATGCACGTATTTTATTTGCATCCTGATCATCAAAAAATTACAAAAGTTTGTGATGATTTGACCCGACCAAATGGCATCTTAGGAACACCAGACGGCAAAACACTTTATGTCACTGATCGTGGTGCAGGAAAAACATATCATTACGATATTCAAGATGATGGAACTTTGAAAAATAAAACTTTATTTGTTGATTATGGTAGTGACGGTATGACTCTAGACCAAAAAGGGAATGTTTATTTTACGACAAAAGACAAATCTCAAATTGATATATTTTCAAAAGAAGGTAAATTACTCAAGACTATAGAAACTCCAGAAGTTCCAACCAATGTGTGCTTTGGAGGAAAAAATAGAAATCAGCTTTTCATCACAGCTCAAACCTCTTTGTATCGGGTAGGTTTGAATATGAATGGGATAGATTGATTATAATTTTTGAATCGATGTTCTTTATTACTGAATAAAGGTGTTCATTTACAACGAAAGTTTATGATCAAAGTAGCAAGATATAAACCTGTTGTGGTGCATTTAAGACGAACTTTTAGAATAAATCAAAATTCCTTTTCAAACCCAAAATATTTACTATATTTGTATCTTAATGGATACAATTTTGAACGATAATTACGGAAAAAACATTTGAATTTGACAAGTGGATTAGAAAGCTGAAAGACATTCGGGCAAAATCCAAAATACTATTCCGAATCCAGAAACCTGAAACAGATGAACATTTCGGAGATTGTAAACCTGTTGGAGACGGAATTAGCGAAATGAGAATAAATTACGCTAAAGGCTACCGAGTTTACTTTAGGGAAAAGGACAACAAAATTGTTATTCTTCTAATTGGCGGAGACAAATCGACTCAACAAAAAGACATCGAAAAAGCGAAAAAAATTTGGAACAAAATAAAGGATAATTAAAATGGAAATTACAAAATTTGATATAGCGGACTATTTGGACAGCGAAGAAATGATTGCGGAATATCTAAACACAGTTCTCGAAGATGGAGACAGTTCTGATTTAATAATAGCAATCGGACATATTGCAAAATCAATCGGAATGACTAAAATTGCGGAGAAAACAGGAATGAGCAGACCAAGTCTCTACAAAGCATTATCCGACGGAGCAAAACCACAATTTGGAACAATAATGAAAGTATTGAAAGCCATTGGCGGACAAATCAATGTGAAACCAATGTCAGCGTAAAAAAAAACGACACCACAACAATGGCTATAAGTAATTGCTTGTTCTCGCCTACTTCTGAAAATCCGCGAGGATTTTCAGTTTGGTGTGTACTTGCAAAGTTTAGTGCTAACCCACGCAACTACTCATAGCCGAGACCGTAAATTTTGACAAAGAATCTATGCAGTATTATAATTTAAAATCGTCCTCGTATCCTCAGATTAAACACCCGAGGACTTAAAAAATCTGGAATAGCAAACTGATTTTTGCTTTCTGCATCTCTCACAAATGTATTGGTAATGGAATTTAAGCGGTCAAAAAGATTGAAAATTTCAAAACCTACTTCCAAGTGTTTAAAAGGGTTTAACCAATGCCCTTTATTTAAAACATCTCCTTCTTCTTTTAAAGTGTAGAAAAACCCAGCATCAACTCGCGTGTAATCGGGTAAACGGTTTTGAAAATCAAAAGGATCGGCAAATTGCGGTTGACCACCCGGCAAACCAGTATTATAAACCAAGTTCAAATACAGCTTCATTTTAGGAATATTAGGCACATAATCTTGAAACAAAGCAGCAAATTTTAAACGTTGGTCTGTTGGTCGAGCAATGTAACCGCGTTCATCAAATTTTTCTTCAGTTTTTAAATACCCAAAACTGAACCAACTTTCTGTACCAGGAACAAATTCGCCATTTAATCTCATATCTAAACCGTAAGCATAAGCTTCGGCATTGTTGTTGGCTTGATAGCGTATTCTTACATTTTCTACAGTAAATCGATTGACATCTGTAAGGCTTTTGTAATAAACTTCAGACACAAGCTTAAATGGCCTGTCCCATAGTTTAAAACTATAATCGTGACCTGCTACAATATGAAAAGATTCTTGGGCTTTTACGTTTTCATTTACTGTTCCGTCAGGGCGACGTAGCTCACGATAAAACGGCGGTTGATGATACAAGCCTGTTGCCACTCTAAAAATCATATCCTTTTCCCAATCAGGTTTTATGGCAAATTGAGCACGTGGACTGACTACGGTTTGGGTATTATTTTCAATATCATCGCCACTCACGTTCCACGTGTGGGACCGGATTCCAGCGTTATACCAAGCTTTGGCATTACCAATTTTGCTTTGGTAACTCCATTGCAAATAATTGGTAAACCGATTGATTTGCATATCATTGAAGGACCGAATTCTAATAAACGGTTCTATCGGTTCGTCAAAAGGAGCGTATGGCTGGTCGTTAGCAAAATCAGGTAAAGGCGGTCTAACGTTAAAGCCAGCTGAATCTACAACTTCAAATTCTTGAAGCCTGTCTCGAATATCTTCGTGTGTAAATTTGACACCGTATTTAATCAAATGATTGTCAATTTTGATATCGCCTTGATGATCAAGGTTAAAAATTAAAGCGTCCAAATCATTTCTGGCGTGTTTAAATTGGCTTCCAGCACCTTGACTAAACTCTACATCGCCAAAGTTTTCGTCTCCAATACTTGAATTCACAGAACCTAATCGGTATTGAGCTAAAATATCAAAGTGTTCTTGCTCTTGAGTGTGATAGGTTGATGCAATAAATTTTGCCGTATAGTTTTCAGACACATCATAAGTGGCTTTTAAAGCACCAAAATAAGTTTCATATTCGTCATCTTCTTGTCCTTCGTAGAACACTAATAAGGCTCTTGGATCTTGCAAAGTTCCAAAATTAGTTTGGCGCGTAAAAGGTTCAAATTCGTAATCGTTGATAGAAATATTACCGAGAAAGCCCAGCTCAAATTTATCGTTGAACTTATAAGTGATATAACTTTGTACATCAAAAAATCGGGGTTTAAAGTTGGCTTCAGTGTCTTTAGCATTCACAAAAAGCGAGTTGTCTCGAAACCTCACACCTGTAATAGCAGATAGTTTTTTGTCTTTTGAAATGCCACCAACCATAGCTGAACCGCCGAGAAAACTACCTTCAAAACTCGCCATAAAATCAACAGGTCTTTCGTAAGTTATGTCTAATACAGATGACATTCTATCGCCATATTGCGCTTTAAATCCACCTGCTGAAAAATTGATATTTCGCACCATATCAGGATTGACAAAACTCAAACCTTCTTGTTGACCACTTCTAATCAAGAATGGGCGATAAATCTGAATATCATTGACATAAACTAAATTTTCATCAAAATTACCACCACGAACGTTGTATTGGGTACTCAATTCATTGTTTGAGCTTACACCTGGTAAAGAGGTCAATAAATTTTCTACGCCAGGATTGGCGCCGGGAATACGTCTTACCGTTGCAGGCTCAAGTGTGACGATGCCTTCAACACGTGTTCGCCTATCGTTGGTTACAGTAACTTCACCTATTTGTTCTACATTGGTTTTTAAAACAAAATTTAACTCTCGACTTTGATTGACGCCAAGTTCAATCGTAGCAGTTATGGTTTTAAAACCTGTGTAACTTATAACGACTTTTACTTTTTGATTGGCGGGAATTCTTAGTTCGTAAAATCCGTTTTCATTTGAAGTCGTTCCAGAACTTTGCGAAGTGATATTTGCAAAAGGTAAGGGTTTTTCGTTTTCGTCAAAAATTATACCCTTGATAGAAGCAGTTTGCGAATATCCAATGCCAAATAAAAAACAAGTAAAAAGTAAAAAGAAATATTTATTCAAAAGTGAGTTTTAGTTTTTCCTAAAAAATTTAGATTCAAATATAGTAGTATTTCCGACTTTATCTGTAACTACCAACTTAAAATTATTTTCGGTTTCGTTAACCAAACCATCATTAAAATCGTGTACCAGTGTATTGGTTTTGTAATCGTATTCCATCAAAATAAATTTTCCATTTACCGTAGCTCTATAACTGTCAATTCCCGTTAAATCGTCATCTATTTTTAATTTGAGATAGCGGAAGCGCGACAACCATTGTTTATTACGAAAATTGAGTGGTTTTATTGTTGGTGACGTGGTATCTTTTGCTAAAATATATTCTCCAAATTCTTTTACTCCAGTCGTAAACCGGTTTTTTTTCTTAGTCGTATTTTCATAATAAATTTTACCCCAAGGCATTTTTTTTCCTATAAATAAATGCTGCTTGTCTTCGTCTGTATACTGCGAAACATCAAAACCAATCGTTATACCTTTATGAACGGGTGTTCTGTAATCGTGAAGTTTTACACTTTCGCCTTCAACTTCTATATCTAAATAAGTGTCATTATACAAAGCGTGTTTTGGAATATAAATATCGACCAAGCCTTTATCATAAGCAAAAGCGTGGTCGTGTTTTACAAAATAATTGGTTTTTACTTTAGGAATGTTTTCTTTTTGAATAAAGGGCTCATAAGTTACAGGAATATGAACTTGAGTGATATTACCTTTAAAATCTTTTATTTTTAAATCGTACTTATAATTTAAAGTATCATAAATCTGCAAAATTCCATTATTGATTTGGTTATGATTGATTTCTAAACGTTGGTAATCGTAACTTTTAAGTTTATGGATTCTTCTTTTATGCTCTCGATAATAGCCATAATCAATGAGCCTATTGAGATATCGGGTTTCGCTAAAAGAAAAGCGATTGAAAGTTGATATAAAAAAAGGCAATCCATTGAGTTTGGCTTCAACTTCATAATACCCATTTCTATTAAAGGCTAAATCCAGTTGGTCATAGGCTTCTATCCCAAAATAAATATCTCCTGCAGCTTTAATTTCGGGTATTTTTAAATCGCCATTTTGGTCTCTAACAGGTTTTAGTTTAATACGGCCTTGTTTGAAATTAATATGAGCATCATCAGAAGCGGTAAATGCATAAACACTTCTTACTCTTGGCGATTTTGTGTCTTTGACTTCTTCAAAGCCAAAAAGAAAAGGATTCATTGGTCTTGCTTGACTGTCTCTAATTTCAAAATGTAAATGCGGGCCTCCGCTTGAACCCGTATTGCCGCTATAAGCAATCACTTCTTGAGCATTTATGGGTAATTTGTCAGCAGATGGAAAAAGCTGAACTTCATAAGTTTCTTTGTCGTATTGATAAGCTTTGACGTATTCTTCAATTTCAGGGGCAAATTTCTTTAAGTGTGCATAAACCGTGGTATAACCATTAGGATGTGTAATGTATAAAGCTTTGCCGTAACCAAATCGCTGTATCTTGATTCGGCTGACATAGCCTTCAGCACTGGCTCTAACTTCTATGCCTGTGCGACCTTGAGTTTTAATATCTAAACCAGCGTGAAAATGATTAAAGCGTAATTCACCAAATGTACCTGATAAAACTAAAGGAATATCTATAGGTTTTTGAAAATAATCTTGTGGCAAATCATTTTGAGCCCAAAATATTTGAGTAAATAAAATCAACAGCCCATACCAAATTTTCATAGGTCTTCTTTTAAAAATAAATTTAAAATAATTTCTAAGATTTCAAAGCTAATTAATCAAAAGCTTTAGCATACGGTCATTTCCTCTAAAATCTTTTCTAAACTCAACTTTAGTGATGTCGTAAGTCTGTATCATTTTTTTTAAATCCTCTTTTAAATATTGATTAATTTCAAAATAAACTGTTTTACATCTCGAAGAGGAAATAGCTAACTCAATGATTTTTCTATAGAACACTAAGGCGTCATTATTTTTGACAAACAAAGCTTGATGGGGTTCAAATTTCAAGACATTATCGCGCATTTGTTTTTTTTCAAGAACTCTGACATAAGGTGGATTTGAAACAATAATATCAATATCTTCTGGAAGTGAGTTAAGCTTTAAAATGTCCTGTGTTTCAAAGTTAATTTTTACCTCATTTTGTTTTGCGTTTTCTGAAGCAATTTGGAGTGCTGTTTCTGAAATATCAAAGGCTGAAATTTCACATTCTGGTAATTTGTTTTTTAAAGCAATAGCAATGCAGCCGCTTCCTGTGCCAATATCTAAAATTTGTTTTTTCGGTTGATGTAATAAATCAGAAACTATCCAGTCAACTAATTCTTCAGTTTCAGGTCGTGGAATCAAAACATTAGGATTAACCTGAAAGAGCATTCCATAAAATTCAGTATGCCCTAAAATATATTGAATAGGTTCTTCTTGTTGTAAACGATTTAAATGCTTTTGAATGGTTTTTAAATTGACTTGATTGATTACCATATCGGAATTTAAACTCACATCAATACGTTTAAGATTTAATATATCTTCAACTATCCAATAAAAAAAGGTATCGATTTCAGGTTTTGAATAGGTTTCTGAAAGGGTTTTGTGGAATAGGTTTTGGAGGTTGTTGAGTGTCATTACTATAAAATTTTCAACATCCAAACCGTACAAGCGTGATGACCAGTTTGTCCTAATCTGTAATCAATATATTCAAAGCCATTTTTAAGATAGCGCTTTTGTGCAGCTTTCATACTCGGCAAAGTTTCTATATAACAAGAGTTATAGCCTTGATTTTTTGCAAATTTCAAACATTGTTCTATCATCTGTTGTCCAAGTCCTCTCCCACGTGCTTTGGGATGAAAATACATTTTTTGTAGTTCACAAATGCTGTCATCATTATCTAAAGCCTGAATGCCAGCACCACCAATGATTTCATCATTTTCAGTCAAAATATAGTAAGCCGCACGTTCGTCTTTGTAAGTTTCATACAAATCATCAAGCGCTTTGTCTTCATAAGCTGTTCCTGTTTTAGGAGCATTTTGCTCAATGAGAACATAACGAATCATTTCTGCAGTGGCTTGATTATCTTTTTTTTGAATCGGTTGAATTGCAATGCTTTGACTCATACGAAAAACCTTATTTTTGCGATGTGAATATACACGAAAAATATATGAAACGCTGTTTAGATTTGGCCAAAAATGGGTTAGGTCAAACCTATCCAAACCCAATGGTAGGTTGCGTTATTGTCTATAAAGACAAAATTATTGCTGAAGGTTGGCATCAACGCGCTGGTCAAGCCCATGCGGAAGTGAATGCCATCAACCAAATTAAAGATCAAAGCCTTATTAAGCATGCCACCTTATACGTTAGTTTAGAGCCTTGCAGTCACTACGGTAAAACACCACCTTGCGCAGATTTAATTATAGAAAAAGGATTTAAAAAAATAGTCATTGGCAGTATTGATCCCTTTGCAAAAGTGAAAGGCAAAGGCATTCAAAAATTAATGGCTAAGGGTTGTGAGGTTGTTTTAGGCGTTTTGGAAGACGAATGTTTAGACCTCAACAAACGTTTTATTACTTTTCAAACACACAAAAGACCTTATATTATTTTAAAATGGGCAGAGTCTCAAGATGGGTTTTTAAGTCCATTTGAATATGGTAAAGACCACCATCAAGATCCTGTTTGGCTAACCAATCCGTATTCCAAACAACGTGTCCACCAATGGCGTAGCCAAGAACAAGCCATTTTAGTCGGTACGCATACTGCTTTAATGGACAATCCTGCTTTGACTACAAGACTGTGGAAAGGCAAGAGTCCAATGAGAATCGTCATTGATAAAAGTTTAAAAATCCCCAAAACAGCCAACATTTTTTCAGAGGAAGCTAAAACTTTAGTGTTTACAAATCTTCAAGAATCAGACTTTAAGACCACAACATTTTGTCAGATAGATTTTAAACAACCAATATTACCTCAACTTTTAAACGAGCTTCATAAAAGAGATATTCAGTCTTTAATTGTAGAAGGCGG
>JASMTR010000012.1:0-4615 GCA_041694175.1 Bacteroidales bacterium | reverse complement strand
AATAAAATAGCTATAAAGCGTTCCATACTACCGAATGGCGCTCGATGAATCATTACTGGTCTATGCATATCATTATCAGAGCCTTTATAAGTCAAATCAAAACGTTCTGGTAGGTTGTAATCAACTTGTATTGTGCCGAGTTGCCATTCACGCTCCAATGCATCTTTAACCATAAAGTCTAATTTTGGACCATAAAATGCAGCTTCTCCAGTTTTTACGTGGTAATTCAGGTTTTTTTCTTTGGCGGCTTTTAGAATGGCATCTTCTGCTTTTTTCCAGTTGTCTTCAGAACCTATATATTTTTCTTTGTTATCAGGATCTCTTAGAGAGACTTGTGCAGTAAAATTTTCAAATCCGAGAGAACCAAAGACATAAAGCACAAGGTCAATTACTTTTTTAAATTCTTCATCAAGTTGATCAGGTGTACAAAAAATGTGAGCGTCATCTTGTGTAAAACCTCTTACTCGGGTTAAACCGTGAAGTTCTCCACTTTGTTCATAGCGGTAAACCGTACCAAATTCGGCATAGCGTTTAGGTAAATCTTTATAACTCCAAGCTGCGGAATTAAATATTTCGCAGTGATGAGGACAATTCATAGGTTTCAATAGAAACTCTTCATTGTCTTTTGGCGTGGTAATGGGTTGGAAGCTGTCCTCGCCATATTTTTCGTAGTGTCCAGAGGTGACATATAAATCTTTGTGACCAATATGTGGTGAAATGACTTGCTCGTAACCTGCTATTTGTTGTGCATCTTTTAAAAAGTTTTCTAAACGCTCTCGAAGGGCTGCTCCTTTTGGGAGCCAAAGTGGTAAACCTTGACCCACTTTTTGCGAAAATGTGAATAACTCAAGAGCTTTACCAAGTTTTCTGTGGTCTCTTTTTTTGGCCTCTTCCAACATTTCAAGATACTCTTTTAGCATCTTTTGCTTAGGGAAAGCTATGCCGTATACCCGCGTAAGTTGAGGATTAGTCTCGTCGCCACGCCAATATGCGCCAGCAGCAGTCAAAAGTTTAACCGCTTTAATAAATCCCGTATGAGGGATATGACCGCCACGGCATAAATCGGTGAAATCATCGTGATCACAAAAGGTAATTTCGCCGTCTTCTAAGTTTTCAATCAATTCTGTTTTGAATGGATTAGATTTATAATAATCTAAAGCCTGTTGTTTTGAAACTTCTCTGAGTTTAAACTCGTGTTTTTGTCGAGCAATTTCAAGTATAGTTTTTTCAATTTTAGGAAAATCTTTTTCAGAAATACTGTCTTCACCAAAATCAATATCGTAATAAAAGCCTTGGTCAATGGCTGGACCAATAGTAAGCTTGGCTTTAGGATAAAACTTTAAAATGGCTTGTGCCATCAAGTGCGCTGCCGAGTGCCAAAGGGCTTTTTTACCTTCTTTATTATCAAAGGTATAAAGCACTAATTTTCCGTCTTCATTTAAAGGTGTTGAAGTTTCAACGGTTTTACCATTATACGAGGCTGAAATGACATTCCTTGCCAGTCCGTGACTTATACTTTGGGCGACATCAAAAGGCGTTGAACCACTTTCTATTGGTTTCACACTACCATCAGGTAAAGTTATATTAATCATTTACTTCGAAATTTTGGGCAAAAATAGTTAAATCAAAGTATATGAACTAAAATGGGATAAGTTTTTGTAAAACAATTAAAAGATACAAAAATGGGGTAGATAAAAATTGATATCTACTCTTTAAACCAACTAGAATATTTCACATAATTCTCAGCAATTCTGTCAATTTCACCTTTTGTTAATTCTGGGCTGATGTCTTTTATCTTTTTAGCAGGAACACCCGCGTAAATACTACCAGATTCTACTATCGTATTTTGAGTTACTACAGCTCCAGCAGCGATGATGCTATTTGAATGGATCACACAATTATCCATCACAATACTGCCCATGCCAATCAACACATTATCATGAATCGTGCAACCGTGAACAATGGCATTATGACCAATAGATACATTATTACCAATATTTGTTGGGTATTTTTGATAAGTGCAATGAATGACTGCTCCGTCTTGGACATTAACTTTGTTTCCCATTTTTATATAATGTACATCACCACGTATGACGGCATTAAACCATACACTGCATTTTTCTCCCATAGAAACTTCACCTACTATAGTCGCATTTTCAGCTATAAAACAATCAGATGGGATTTTCGGGTACTTATTGTTTACGGGAAGAATTATGGGCATGTTTTACAGTCTAAAGATTAACAGTTTATTTAACCGCAAAGGTCGCAAAGGATAGCGCAATGTTCGCAAAGTTTTATCAGGCAATTTATATATTATTTCACCTTATCTAAACATACAACTTATTCTGTACTACTCTCTACCAACAAAAAACTACTCATACCGATGAATCTTAGCACCAATGGCTTTAAGTCTTTCATCAATATTTTCATAGCCGCGGTCTATTTGTTCTATGTTGTGAATGGTTGAGGTGCCTTTAGCAGATAAAGCCGCTATCAGTAAGGAAATTCCAGCTCTAATATCAGGACTAGTCATTGTTGTGGCTTTGAGTTGCGATTTAAAATCGTGACCAATAACCGTTGCACGATGCGGATCGCACAAAATGATTTTTGCACCCATATCAATCAATTTATCGACAAAGAACAATCGACTTTCAAACATTTTTTGGTGTATCAAAACACTTCCGCGAGCTTGTGTGGCAACAACCAGCATTATACTGAGTAAATCTGGTGTAAAACCTGGCCAAGGCGCGTCTGAAATATTCATAATAGAACCATCAATAAAACTGGCCACTTCATAACCATCATTGTGTCTGGGAATAAAAATATCGTCTCCTTTTTTCTGAATATTAATTCCTAATTTTTTAAACGTTGTTGGAATGATACCCAAATTTTCCCAACTTACATCTTTGATAGTGATTTCGCTTTTGGTCATTGCTGCAAGACCAATCCAAGAGCCGATTTCAATCATATCAGGTAAAACTTTGTGGGTACAACCTTTGAGATTTTCTACACCTGTGATGTGAAGTAAATTTGAACCAATCCCGGAAATTTGAGCGCCCATTTTATTCAACATTTTACAGAGTTGTTGAATATAAGGTTCACAAGCGGCATTGTAAATTTGGGTTTTACCTTTAGCAAAAACGGCTGCCATAATAATGTTGGCTGTTCCTGTGACAGAGGCTTCTTCAAGCAACATTTCAGTGCCTTTAAGTCCTTTGTCAGTTTCAACTCCATAAAAACGTTCTTCTTTGTTATATCTAAATTTAGCGCCAAGTTTTATGAAACCAGAAAAGTGGGTGTCTAAGCGTCTTCGACCTATTTTGTCACCGCCAGGTCTGGGTATATAACCTTTACCAAACCTTCCTAGAAGCGGGCCAACAATCATAATAGAGCCACGCAAGCCACTGCCTTCTTTTTTAAATTGTTCGCTTTGCAAATAATCTAAATTAAGCTCATCACTTTTAAAGCTAAAATGACCTTTGCCAAGTTTTTGAATTTTTACGCCAAGATTTTCTAAAATGTCAATCAGCTTATTGACATCTCTTATGTCTGGAATGTTTTTTATTTCAACTTTTTCAGGTGTCATTAAAACCGCACAAAGAATTTGTAGGGCTTCGTTTTTAGCACCTTGTGGCGTGATGCTTCCTTTGAGTTGATGACCACCTTCTATAACAAATGAACTCATTTTTTGTAGCGTTTACGACCTTTGTTTTTATAGTTTTTCTTTGGTTTGCGCTTAACGTGATTTTTAATTAAATCCGAAGCTTCACTTAAGGTTTCATCATCAGATTTTAATGTTAATTTGCCGTCACTTAATTCTTCTAAATGTTTAAAAATCACGCTGTCTTTTACCGAATCTTTATTCCAATTTAAGAAACACTTTTTCATATGATTGGCAATGGTATAGACGAGTGCTTCTTTTAATTTGCCATCTTCAACTTTTATAGCTTCATTAATCATACGGCTAATATTATTGCCGTAAAAGCGGTATTTTGGATGATTTTGAGGATAGGGTAGAGGCTCGGGTTTCTTGAATAATTCTTCTTTGTCCGGAATATCATAAGGCGCATCAACATCCAGTTTAAAGTCGCTTATGATAAAGAGTTGGTCCCACAATTTTTGCTGAAAATCGTTGGCATCCCTGTGATTAGGGTTGATGTTTGCCATGACTTCAACAATGGCATGTGCCATTTGGGTTCGCTTAGATTTATCTTCTTCTTTAAGACAATGTTCTACCATTTTTTGAACGTGTCTGCCGTATTCGGGAATAACGAGTTGATTGCGTTCTGAGTTGTATTCTAAATGATCTGTCAAAATGTAATATTTAGGTTTGCAATGTATAAAATATAGTTTTTATTAAAGTGAAATTACACCTTCTATTTGATAGCCAACAGTTTTGTATTTTTCAATTACTGCGTTTGGAGTTTCCATATTCAAACGAATAGAAACACTTGTGTACTTGCCTTTAGAAGATGCTTTGGTTTTTATCACAGCTCCGGTATGATTAAAAATGTCAGAAATTTTTTTGATTTTAGATTGGTCAGTTGGTAAAATAAATTTAAAAATATATTCACTGGGCCAATCTGAAGTTTCTTGTAATCGTTGTTCTAGTTTT
>JASMTR010000011.1:0-3284 GCA_041694175.1 Bacteroidales bacterium | reverse complement strand
TAAGTTTTCTTGCTTGCTATAGGCTAAAAGTAACTTTTTGATTTCAAACCAAGCTACTGTGATCAAAAGCAATAAACTCCCATAAAACAATAGTTGAACATTGTCAAAAATATAATAGGAGTTGTAGTTTAAAGACAGTAAAACGGTTTGAGCTAATAAAACACCTGCTACCCCAAGACAAAGTGGGCACCATTTTTTTATTTTAAAATATTGAAAATATAGCGAATATAGGATAATTGGTATAGAAGCTACTGCAAAAACTAAATGTAATAGATTTAAAGAGTCATATACAATTGATAATAACAAATAAGAAAAGTATATAATACAAATGTCGCTTAAATCAATCACCTCAAAGAGTTTTGCATATTTGGAATACAAAACCGCATTACAATTAGAGTTTTTATTTATGGTGCAGAATTTTGATGGAACATCATTGCTTATGTATTTTTCTTTTAAAATCAACAAACTAAAGCCTAATCCTATTGCAGATAGACTTGAGTAGATTAAAACAGGATAATTGTTACTCTTTGTAAATAAATATAGCAACATTAATAACACACCAATTACAACAGCTAACATATTGAAATGTTGTTTATTAACAGTTTTATTTTTGATGTTTTTGTTTTCTTCTATTAAAATAGCGACACCCGTCCATTGTTCAAGAAACTGACTTTTAGATAATGTTTTAGTTTGATTATCGCCATAATTTATAACAAGTTTACCTGAGTGTTCTTTACTCACTAAAACTAAACTAAAATTTTCATCTTGACCCACTTGAGCAATAAAATACATTGGTAATTTGTCAAAGGCATCATTTGGTAATTCTAATACAAGATTATCAACACCCAAGGCATCTAAGGTATTGCTTATTGGTAAAATACCATCATTACTATCACTTAATAATAAACGATTTATTTTTTTATAAGCAAATGAATAATTGTTTTGCTCTAAAAAGTTGGATAATATTTTGGTGTAGTAATGCATTTAACTATTTGGGGAATATCAAATCTAAAGAATATTTATCTTTAATTTTAATTTTTGTTATTGCAATTTATTTTGCATTTTTACGCAATACTATTAAAACCATGCAAAAAACAAAACTCATCACCATCCGAAAGCAAAAAGGGTTTTCTCAACAACAATTAGCAGATTATCTCTGTATGAATGTCTCGAGTTACAATCGTCGAGAAAAAGGCATTTCCCACATCAAACCCGATGAGTGGTTAAAGTTGGCTGAGCTATTAGAAGTCAGCGTCGACGAAATTTATGAAGCCGATGCCCGTTATCATATCAATTGTAAAGACCAATCTATTGGTATTAATACTGGCACTCAAAAAGTTTATACAGTTCCTAAAGCTTTATTGGACTCACAACAGAAATATATAGAGATGTTGGAGGCGAAGATTAAGAAACTTGAAGAAGATTAATGCGGTAATGCGGTAATGTGCTAATGTGATAATGAGGTGATGTGGTAATGTGGTAATGTGGTAATGTGGTAATGCGGTAATGCGGTAATGTGGTGATGTGGTGATGTGGTGATGTGGTGAGGAAACAATGTCATAATTGTATTATCATCTTTAAAGTTTGCTAAAAAAACTTTAGATTTATTTAAAATTTTAAATTCAAAATTTCCAATCCCAAACCCAACCAATACTCATCACTTGTTTATCTTTGCCAAAAATTTTTGGATTCATGATCAATATAACTTTACCGGATGGGAGTGTAAAACAAGTAAAAAGCGGCTCAACACCGTTTGACGTCGCTCAAAGTATAAGCCACGGTCTGGCTAGAAATGTCATTTCAGCCTCGTATAATGGCAATACGGTTGAAACCTCAACCCCTTTAAATGAAGATGGAAAATTGGTGCTTTATACATTTAATGATAAAGACGGCAAAAAAGCCCTTTGGCACTCTGCAGCACACCTGATGGCCCAAGCGATATTAAAATTTTATCCTAAAGCTAAACTTACTATTGGTCCACCTATTGATCAGGGCTTTTATTATGACATCGATTTTGGAGATGAGAGTATTTCTGAGAAAGATTTTCCAAAAATTGAAAAAACCATGTTGGAAATCGCTCGCCAAAAACATGAATTTCAACTCAGAGCAGTTTCAAAACAAGAAGCTTTAGAGTATTATAAATCCAATCCGTTTAAAACTGAATTAATTGAAAATCTTGAAGACGGCGAAATCACCTTTTGCGATCACGATGATTTTACAGACTTATGTCGTGGCGGTCACATTCCACACACCGGATTCATCAAAGCCGTTAAACTTTTAAGTGCTGCCGGTGCCTATTGGCGTGGCGATGAAACCAATCCACAACTTACTCGGGTTTACGGCATTGCTTTTCCAAAACAAAAAATGTTGAAAGAATACTTAGAATTACTGGAAGAAGCTAAAAAAAGAGATCACAGAAAATTAGGCAAAGCTTTAGAATTATTTGCTTTTTCTCAAAAAGTTGGTCAAGGTTTACCGCTTTGGCTGCCAAAAGGTGCCGCTCTTAGAGAACGTTTAGAAAAATTCTTGAAAGATGCTCAGGAAAAAGCCGGCTACGAACAAGTAGTTTCTCCTCATATTGGCCATAAAGATTTATATGTCACTTCAGGACATTACGAAAAGTATGGTGAAGACAGCTTTCAACCTATTAGCACACCAAAAGATAACGAAGAGTTTTTGCTCAAACCCATGAATTGTCCGCATCATTGCGAAATCTACAATTCAGCGGCTTGGAGCTATAAAGATTTACCCAAACGCTACGCCGAATTTGGCACGGTTTATCGCTATGAGCAAAGCGGTGAACTTCATGGGTTAACTCGAGTAAGAGGCTTTACACAAGACGATGCCCATATTTTTTGTACACCAGATCAATTAGACGAAGAGTTTAAAAAAGTCATCGACCTTGTGCTTTACGTTTTTGGAGCTTTAGGTTTTGAAAATTTTACAGCACAAGTTTCGCTAAGAGACACAGAAAATAAAGAAAAGTACATAGGCTCAGAAGAAAATTGGAAAAAGGCAGAAGATGCCATCATAAATGCTGCTCAAGAAAAAGGTCTCAATTACCATATCGAAACAGGTGAAGCCGCATTTTATGGGCCAAAATTAGATTTTATGGTTAAAGATGCTCTGCAACGAGAATGGCAACTCGGCACAATACAAGTTGATTACAACCTACCAGAACGTTTTGATTTGACTTATAAAGGCTCTGATAATGATATGCATAGACCAGTAATGATTCATCGAGCGCCATTCGGTAGTATGGAACGCTTTATAGCTATTTTATT
>JASMTR010000010.1:0-6963 GCA_041694175.1 Bacteroidales bacterium | reverse complement strand
AAAAAGAAAATCATCATCAAAATGCCAAAGGACGCCAAACTTAATCTTGATGTTAAGCGCAGTGAACTTAAAGTTGCCAGCCTTTACCAAATCGATGCAAACCTGAATTATTCAGGTTTGCGAATCGATGAATTGAGGGGGAAAAACTCAAGTGTGTCTGCGTCCTATTCTGGAGTAGACATCACTAAAGCCAACGGTTTAAATTTAAATCTGAAATATGCTAAAAAGGTGAATATCGGCGAAGTTAATGATTTAATATCCACCTCAAAAACTTCAAATTTGACTATCGACTTAGTTAACAACAAGGCTTTAATTGATGGCTCATTTGGAGATTTGGTCATCAAAGAAATCAGTAAAGATTTTACTTTAATTGATATTAATTTAAAAAACTCAAAAGCCAAACTTAATGTACCTGATGTGGCCTATAATTTTTATATAAATTCTAAATCCTCGGAGGTCAGTTTAGATTCTAAAATAAATTACAAAATAAATGAAGCTTTTGATGCTAAAATTTATCAAAACAAAAATAATCAAGATACTTCTAGAGTCCTTAACATCAAAGCAGATTACAGTAACTTTGAGTTGTATTAACCCTTATTTATCCCTGTTCTAACCTTTGCGAAGTTTACTTTCCAGCTTTACTTGCTCTGAGTGAAACAGATCAGTGAATTTTAATCCTTCATTTACCACTTTTTTAATACATTTACTACATCAAAAATTAAACTATGATTTATGATGTAGCCGTTATCGGTAGCGGACCCTCAGGCGCCAGTGCAGCCTTTCAAGCTGCTAAACAAGGTTTAAAAACCATTATTATTGAAAAAGAAAACCTACCACGCTACAAAACTTGTGGTGGCGGGTTTGTATTTCGTGGTCGTAAAGATATGCCCTTTGACATATCAAGCGTCGTTGAAAGAGAGTTTAAAAATGTTGACATTGTTTTTGGAGCAAAGCAATTGGCGTTTAATACCAAAAGAGAATCGCCAATAGTAACTATGATTATGCGCGATGCGTTTGACCATCTTATTGTAAAAAAAGCACAAGAACATGGTGTTGAATTATTACAAGGTGAAGCTTTAAAAGAACTAAAATGCGGTGAAATAGCAAAATTAATAACCTCAACTCAGGAGGTACAAGCTAAGTTTGTTATTGCTGCAGATGGAGCCTTAAGTCCAACTGCAAAATTGGCTGGTTGGCAAGAAACTCGTATGATGTGTCCGGCACTTGAATACGAAATTGAAGTCAGCGATGAAGATTTTAAACGCTTATCGGCTTCAGCACGATTTGATATTGATGCCGTCCCTTTAGGTTATGGCTGGTGTTTTCCTAAAAAAAATCACTTATCGGTTGGCGTGGGTAATTTTATGAAAAATAAGAAAACCCCAGAATTAAAAAAATATTACAAAGATTACCTTAATACCATCGGGGTTAAAAACGTTTTAAAATCTGAAGCTCATGGCTTTATTATTCCTATTACACCGCGCAGTGATGGCTTTGTTAAAGGCAATGTATTTTTAATTGGTGATGCTGCAGGATTTGCTGATCCTGTAACTGCAGAGGGAATTTCCAATGCCATTTACAGTGGAAAAATTGTGGCTAAGGCTATTGCAGAAAGTAACCATAACATAAAGCAAGCTGAAATGAACTACAATACAATGCTTAATGAAAAATTACTACCTGAGTTAAAAACAGGCGTAAAATTAGCTAAGCTGTTTTATGAAAACAAAACCCTCAGAAACCTCATGCTAAAACAATTTGGTCAACATTTGGCTGATGCTATGACCGATGTGTTTATGGGTGAACGCACATATCCAAGAGATTTTAAAAAGAGTATTCGAAGACGATTGAAGAAAGCGGTATTTTAAAATCCAAGGGGTTTAAACCCCTTGGAGGGTTGGTATTCACACAGATTGACTGGTCTTATAAAATCTGTACACCTTGTTTTTTAATCAATAACTACAAACTAAAAATCAGAATAATAAATATCAAACTGACCTTCAGTTATTATAAATTCGGATGGGTCATTTCCAGCGGTAAAATCAGTATCGAGAATAGCATTGAAAGTTCCTGTGATATGATTATTATTCAAATCATTTTCTAAAATTGTAATAGAAGCACTATTTGAAGGTCCAATTTGTGATGATGATTCCAAATTAGCTTGAATACTATAATTAGTTAAGGGTGAAAATGTAAACTCTCCAGTTGGGGTGTTTGTAGGGAACTTCAAAATAAATGTTGGAGAATTTGGGTTTTTAATAATTAGATGTATAGCGTCATTTCCAACATCAGCAAGTACAACTCTATTAACAAAAAGATTAGAAGGTGTGAAATTCTCACCATCTAAAATGAAATTAATTGTTCCATGAGCAAAATTATCTGGTTCATTCTCAGAAACAGGAATGTTAGTGAAAACACCATTTGTATATTCATGAGTTGAAGAAAAGAAAGGAGAAACCCCCGAGAAGTTGAAGGTGCCTGAAACTACATTATTAGTGGTGTCAAATTCAGTAATGCTTATACTTCCAGCATTTACCTCAGTTGAGTTTGCCATTCTTGAAAGTTGATCAGATGAAGGCTGAAAAGACATTTGAGTAATCAAATTAATATCTGTGTTTCCAGTGGCATAAGTCGTTTCTGAAGGGTTATTTACTCTAAGAACAAATTTATTATTCCCGTTATTATCACTTGCTTGGATATATAAAACCCCATCACTTAAGAAAGCTTCTTTAAATTCAGCATCAAAAGCGTTACCAATTAGTCTGTAAGAACCTACATGTTTTGGGTTGAATTCAATCTGAATTTTCACGTCTTTGGCGATAGCATAGAGGCTACCTTTAAATTCGCGTATCATTTTGTTTTCTCTTCTGTCTCTTAGTGGAATTATTTTCTACAACAACTTCATTTAAAGCTTCAGCACTATACTCTAAGGTTACATTCAAGGATTTTTGTCTTTTAATTTCAATATCTTTAGAAATCATTCCAATATAAGAGAAGGTGAGTGTTTGTCCTTTTTCAACTTCAATGGAAAATTTACCATCAATATCGGTTTGGGTTCCGTTTGAAGTTCCTTTGATAAATATATTTACACCCAGAATTGGTAGACCATCTCCATCTATTACTGTTCCACTAATCATAAACTTATTTTGATTTTCAATGTCGGTAATGAAATTTTGTTGTGTTTTTAGGGCTTGTTCTATGAGGTTGGTTTCATGAAGTTGCTATTTCTCTCTAACTGCAGTTTTTGAGGCAATTCTAAGATGGGAATCATTTGTTTTAGCTGAAATACTTTCAGCTGAAGACGAAACCAAATCTTGTTGTTCAGATTTTTGGCTAACAGCTATGTTGTCTTCACTTTCAGCTGTATCTTCAGTCGCTTCAACATCAGCTCCAGCAGCAATTATAGGTTCTGTTTTGGTACACCAGTTTCGTTTTCAACTGAATCCAAATATCGTAAATCCTGTTTTTCAGTGTCTTTAAATTCTTTTTTAACGTCTTCAATAACTTCAGTATTTTGAGTGTCATTCAGTTTTATGTTTTTATTGATGATGGGTTTTTCATTTAAAGGATCTGTGGAATCTGTAAATTGAAATCCAGCAAATATAAATACTGCAATCACGGCTACAGCGCTAAGGGTTCTATAGAGTATCATGCGTTTTGTTTTTTGGAATTAAGTTTTTGGGAAACGGTTTTCCAGACCTCTTCTTTACGGTCAAAAGGTTGTTGCTCCTGCTTTTCAGCAGCTTGTTTTATGCGTTCAAAGAGTTTATCTTGCTTGTTCATTGTTCTTTTCATTTTGATAATAGTAGAGATTGACCAGTGCTTTTAACTTAGTTTTGGCCGCGTTAAGCTGAGACTTGGATGTGCCTGTGCTTACCTCTAATAATTCTTCAATATCCTTGTGGGCAAAGCCTTCTGTCACATAAAGTTTAAAAATAGCCTGGCAGCCTTTGGGCAACTGGTCTACAAGCTTAAGGAGTTATTGCTCCTCCAGCCTGGTCTCTGCAACGTCTTGGGTTGCAGGGTGCGTCTTCATATCATCTATATAATAAATGTGTAAAGTCTTTTTTTACGCGCATTAAACAATTATTTACTGTAATGCGCTTCGACTAGGTATAAATGGCTTCTTGATGTTTAAGTTGATCAAGCTTATTGAAAATGATATAGAAACTGTCGGTCAATACTTCTTCTATATCTTCTTCTTGTATCAAATAGGGCTTGCAAGTCCAATACAATTGATCAGCCAGCTCTTCATACAACTGCTTTTTAGCCGATTGCTTGTTTTTTGCAAGCTGCTATAAGTTTTTTCAGGTTTGCCATACACTGGTCTTTACTCTTAAGAGGGTATATTTTTTAAAAAGGTTGGAATTGGATTCCCTTTTTTCAATTTAGATAATAACTATTTAATTATTAACTTGTTAAATTATTAGTGATTTTTTTTAAAATTCATTTTTGTATACAGTATGAACAAATAATTTTAATTTTCTATCGTTTTGACAATATGAGTAATATCTCATGTTTAGAAATATAATTCACTAATAGATTACTTACTTTGATAATTTGAGCACAAGAACTTCAACAAGATCCATTAATAATTATTATCAAATGCCATTTTGGTGAGAGGCGTTTATTTGTCCGCAATCAGGTTAAGCTGTCAACTGGCAGGAACTTCTCATTTTCTAAATCTTAAAGATTGAAATTTTAATCCTCTCGTTTAGTCTTTAAAAATTTAATATTACGTTTTAACCCTATATATTTTGTCCGTTTTACGGCAGATTTTTTAAAAATATCTTGAAATACTTCTTCTGTAATCTCTTCCCAATCTTGTTTGTCGTAGTTTAACAATCGATCATCGGGATTAAAAAGGGGTTCGTTATGACTTTTGCTAAATCGATTCCACGGGCAAACATCTTGACACACATCACAACCAAACATCCAATTATCAAATTGCCCTTTATAACTTGACGGTAAATCGTCTTTAAGTTCAATGGTAAAATACGAAATACATTTACTACCATCAACCACATAAGGGTCTACAATGGCACCTGTTGGACATGCATCTATACAAGCAGTGCAACTTCCGCAGTGGTCAGTCACTGGTGTGTCATATTCCAATTCTAAGTCGATAATCAACTCAGCAATGAAGTAAAAAGAGCCCATTGATTTGGTTAAAACATTGCTGTGTTTGCCCATCCATCCCAAACCACTTCGGACTGCCCAAGCTTTATCTAATACAGGCGCTGAATCGACGAACGCTCGGCCATGTACCTCGCCTATTTCTGCTTGAATATGTTTTAATAAGGATTTGAGTTTTCGCTTAATTACGAAGTGATAATCTTGTCCATAAGCGTATTTACTAATTTTATAAGTATCTGATTTTTGCTGTTTTTCAGGATAATAGTTAAACAACAATGACACAACACTTTTTGAACCTTCAACCAGTTTGGTTGGGTCTAGTCGTTTGTCAAAGTGATTTTCCATATACTGCATTTCGCCATGTCTATTGTTATTAAGCCATTGCTCAAGACGCGGTGCTTCATCCTCTAAAAATTCAGCTTTACTTATACCACAGGATAAAAACCCCAAGCGCTTGGCTTCAGCTTTGATCAGATGAGTGTAAGTTTCTGTGTTTGACATTATGGATTCAAATATAACATCTCGATACGTTTTCCAAGCTGAAAATTAAGTCAAAACGAAAATAAACAGTAGCTATGGCTTTAAAATTTCAAAAAGGTATTTCGGACATCTTACTGGTCTTCTAGTTTGTGCAGACATAAAGACTAAAATTACTTTTGCAGTGGCGACAATATCATCAGCATCATTTAGCAATTTATAATCAAAACCTATCTTTACGTCTGGGGGTTTTGAACACTCAACTCGCACCTTAACGCTACCGCCAAACACCAAAGGTTTTTTATAATCTAGTTCAATTTTATAAACAGGCAACATTATACCATCTTGTTCTAAATTAGAGTAATTTACACCTTTTTTTTCGAGCCATTCTATTCGTGCCTGTTCCAAGTATAGCAAGTAATTGGCGTGATGAACTACGCCCATTTGATCAGTTTCCGCATAACGGATTTTATATAAAAACTCCATATTTTGTACAGTTAATAACTTTTATTTTTCTACTTTTATAAAAGTTTTGTATACGCAAAAAAAACTTAAAATTCAATAGCAATTTTATTTTTTTATGAATTGATTTGTTCACATATTTGCCATGTCAAAACGAGGTAGATTTTCACCTCTAAAATTGTAAATTTAAGATTAATTATGAATAAAACTGCGGAATCAGTTTGGGAAAATTGTTTGTCTTTTATAAAGGATAACATCACACCGCAAGCATACAAGACTTGGTTTGAGCCCATAATAGCTGTAAAGCTTACTGATAACGCATTAAGCATTCAGGTGCCTTCTAAATTCTTTTATGAATGGCTTGAAGAACACTACGTCAAATTGCTTCGTGTTGCACTTAATAAAAATTTAGACAACCAAGCAAAACTCGTTTATGTGATAAAAATGGAAAATGCAAGAGGCAAGAAGCCAGCTTTTACAGAAAAAATACCAAGTTCACAACGAAGTAAAGTCAATTCTCAGAACGTCAGTATGGCGCTCAACACCAAAAATCCTGAGTTAAAAAATCCCTTTGTTATTCCTGGGATCAGAAATTTAAAAATTGATTCACAACTTAACTCTAATTACAATTTTGACAATTTTCTCGAAGGTGATTCTAACCGCTTAGCCCGTTCTGCATCTAAGGCAGTTTCAGCTAAACCAGGTGGAACGTCTTTTAATCCGCTGCTGATTTTTGGTGGTGTCGGTTTAGGGAAAACACATTTAGCTCACGCTATTGGAGTCGATGTTAAAGAGAAACATCCTAACAAAACCGTGCTGTATATTTCAGCAGAAAAATTTACACAGCAATATATAGAATCAGTAAGAAAAAATACCAGAAACGATTTTATT
>JASMTR010000009.1:0-5392 GCA_041694175.1 Bacteroidales bacterium | reverse complement strand
AGAACCAAAAGAAAAAAAAGTAAAACGTAGTTTTTCATCATATTAAATTCAAATTTAATGATATTTCTTTATAATTTAACAATCTTAAACCCATTAACCCTAAAAAGTAGGGTAAACTTATTTTGAGTTGTTTTTAAAATGGTAAGTATTAACATTGTATGGCTGTAAAATCTTTAGATAACGTCTGTCAGGATAAAATTTATGCTTCGGTATTTGAAAAATATGCCGAAGACATTAGCCGGTTTTTCTTTTATAAATACGGCAACCAAGTTGCAGCAGAAGAAGCTGTGCAAGAAGCTTTTATCAAATTGTGGGAAAATTGTAAAACGGTGCCTGTAGAAAAGGCTAAATCCTATTTGTTTACAGTGGCTAATAATATTTCGCTTAATGCAATTAAGCACCAAAAAGTAGTTTTAAAATACGCCAAAGAGCAACCACAAAAAAAGGAAGACAGGCAAGACCCAGCCTATAAGTTAGAAGAAGAAGAGTTTAAACAAAAACTGCAACAAGCTATTAGCGAATTAAAACCTAAACAACGCAGCACGTTTTTATTACACAGAATAGATGGTAAATCTTATAAAGAAATAGCAGAAATTGAAAATGTAAGTGTAAAAGCCATAGAAAAACGAATGAGCCAAGCACTTTCACAACTTAGACAACATATTGAACAAATATAAAAGATTATGACGATGAAAACTACAAATAATTTAGCCCAATGGATAGATGGACAGTCTGACTTTCCTGAAAATGTTGAAGGACGTGAAATTTATGAAAATATCAAACACTATTCAAGACAGCTTGAAGCACCAACACTTGATAAAACTAAAGTTTTCGACAATATCAAAAAGGCTCAAGATTCTAAAACTAAAACAACAGCAATTAAACCAATTATTTTTAAAATAGCTGCCATTTTGGTTTTAGCTATAGGTCTGCTAGTGCTTTTAAAAGAATTTACGGTCAGTACAACTAAAACCCTAACTGCACAAACCGAACTTGTTCAACTGCCCGACCAATCTGAAGTGCTTTTACAACCGAGTTCAAGTCTCAGCTACAACTCCTATTTTTGGTTTTTAGACCGTGAAGTCACCCTTCAAGGTGAGGCTTTTTTTGAAGTCGCTAAAGGCAAAACCTTTACAGTAAACACCCATCACGGAAAAGTAAAAGTACTTGGCACAAAATTTAATGTTAAATCTTTTAATGATGAACTCAGCGTTGTTTGTTACGAAGGACGCGTTGAAGTTTCACAAGACAATGTTTCTAAAGAGATTACTGCTAATCAATTTATTGTTGTAAAGAATAGTGAAATTGAAAGCTTAGATGCTATTCAATTAGAAGAATTGCCTACAACATCTGGATATTACCAAATCATAAATTCAAATTTTGATGCCTTGATTAAGGATGTTGAGCGCTACTATGGTGTGGAAATCAATTATAAACAAATTAAAACAGATAAAAACTTTACGGGACAACTACCTAAAAACAATATTATTAAAGCTTTAGACATCATTTCTAAAACATATCAATTACAATACAAGACTGTCAATGAAAATAATTTTATTTTTGTTGGTGATGAAGGAAATTAAATTTTGCTTAACTGTTTTGGTATTATTGGTGCCAATTTTATCAATTGCACAAAATCAGATAGCGCTGGTAGACTACCTCAACCGCATAGAAAATGAAAAATCTGTGCGGTTTAACTATATACAACAAGACCTTAAAGCCTTAGAAGTTAGCTCTGTAGATAACAGTAAAAACTTACAAAACATATTCAATCAAATTTCAATACAACTCCCAGTTAAATTTGAATGGATTGATGATACTAATATTATCGTTAAGCGTTTAAGCCAGTTTTATTGTATAAAAATTTTATCTGAAGACCTGAATCAAAGCCTGAATAATGTTTATGTAGAGTCTCAAGCCAATATCATTAAAACCTATCAAAATGGAACTGTGTTTTTTGACAAAAAACCAAACGCAAAAACATTAAAACTTTTCAAAGATGGTTATGCTGTAAAAGAAATTGAAGTTGAAAGTCTTGAACCCAATGACTGTAAAATTGTAAAATTAACGCGCCAAATTAATTTAGATGAAATTAAGCTTGTCGGCTATTTAACCAAAGGACTCAACCTCAACTCAGATTTCTCTGTAAGTTTAAATCCTAAAGAATTTGAAATTCTTGCAGGTTTAACACAGCCCGATGTTTTACAGACAATGCAGTTTTTGCCGGGCATAGTGAGTTTAGATGAGCGGGTTTCCAACATCAATGTTCGTGGTGGCACACACGATCAAAATTTATTTCTTTGGAATGGCGCACGACTCTACCAAACTGGACATTTTTTTGGGATGATATCTGCTTTAAATCCTTCCATAGCTCATCAAGTCGACATTTATAAAAATGGAAGTTCAGCCTTTTATACCGAAGGTTTATCTTCCGTGGTAGATATCTCATCAACTGCAAAACCTTTAGACCAATCTGAATTTGAGATTTTTGCTAATTTTTTAGAAACTGCAGGCAAAGCAGACCTTGCTTTATCTGACCAATCACAGCTAAGAGTGGCTGGTCGTTATGCTTTTTCAGATATTTTTGATACTCCAACTTTTGATAATTATCTTGATAAGATTTTTCAAAACACTGAAGTTTCAAGCATTAACACTAACGAAAATTTAAGATTGTCATCTGATGTAGATTTACAGTATTATGATGCCAATTTACAGTTTCAGACAGCTTTTAACGATAATACAACTTGGCAAATGAACGCTATGGCCATTTCAAATGAATTGTTGTTTACCGAACAAAATGTCAACACACAAGACCAAAAAGACAACAACCTAACACAAGAGTCTTATGTTGTTTCTACACAACTTGAAAAAAATTTATCTAAAAAAATAGCGCTATCTGGTTTAGCATTTTTCTCATATTACAAGCTTGAAGGTGAAAATGCTTCAGCCTTAAACAATCAACTACTTAATCAAACCAATGAAGTTATAGATTTTGGCGTAAAGCTAAGAAGTGATTTTAAAATTTCTGAGCAATACAAATTCAGCTTAGGTTATCACTTTAATGAAATCGGGATAAGAAACAATAATATAGTCAACATCCCAGAAGTTGAAATTCGACAAAAATCAGTTTTACAAACCCACGCTGGTATAGCTGAGTTCAAAGCCTCGAATTTCAACAACCAATTGAAAACAACTTTAGGCTTACGTGCCAATTATTACGATAAATTTTCTGAGTTTAAATTTGAGCCGCATCTCAATGTCGCCTATGCTTTAAATCAAAATTTTGATTTGATTTTAATGGCAGAACAAAAACACCAAGTGACTGCTCAGGTGATTGATTTGCAAAACGACTTTTTTGGTATTGAAAAACGACGTTGGGTTTTAGCTGATGAAAACCAAACTCCAATCCAACGCTTAAGACAAGTAGAAATTGGTCAAGTGTTTAAGAAAAAGTCTTGGTTGCTCACAGGGAATATGTTTTATAAAAAAATAGAAAGCATCACTTCAGCAAGTCAAAATTTTCAAAATCAACTTGAATTTTTACAGTTATCTGGCGACTACCAAACTTATGGTGCTGAGTTTTTAGTACAAAAACAATTTCAAAATTTTAGACTATGGCTAAACTACAGCTACAATGATAGCGAATATGAATTTGACAACTTTTCACCTTCAGTTTTTCCTAATAATTTTGAAACTTCACATCAAGCAGAAACAGGTTTGAGCTACACTACACCAAAAGTAAAATTGAGCTTAAGCGGTCGTTTTTTTACAGGAAGACCAACTACACCCATTAACGAAAATACACCGATTTCTAACCCCGATATAAATCCTTCTATCAATTTTTTAGATCCCAATTCAGACAATATCACGGAATATACGCAAGTCAATTTTACAGGAAGTTATACCTTAGCTTGGCCAAAATTAAAAGCTGAGATAGGTTTAGCTATTTTAAACCTTTTCAATACTAACAATACAACAAATCAGTCTTTTCGCTTAAACAATAATGTATTAGAAGTTGAGCGGATTGAAAATCAGAGTTTAGAATTTACCCCTAATGCTTTTATAAAAATTAATTTTTAATCAGAAGCAAATCGCCACCCATGAAGATCCTCAGTTCTATTATACTGAATATCTTGCAACTTAGATTTAAAGAAAACATTATAAGGATTTTCAACTTCAGGAAGCTCGTGGTACTTATTTTGATATTCAAAACCAGTAACTTGAGCAATCGTAGCAGCTGTTCCAGCGCCAAATATTTCTTTTAATTCACCTTTTTCTGCAGCTTCTACAATACGCTTTACTTCTACTGGCCCAACTTCAACTTCGATGCTGTTATCTTTAGCTAGCTGAATAATACTATCTCTTGTAACACCGTTAAGAATTCTGTCATTAACAGGAGCGGTAAGCAACTTGTCATTAACACGAAAGAAAATATTCATTGTACCAGCTTCTTCTAAATATTGATGAGAATTGGCATCTGTCCAAATAATTTGTTGATAGCCTTTTTCTTTTGCTAAATTTGTTGGATAAAATTGAGCACCATAATTTCCTGCAGCTTTTGCATAGCCAACACCACCATCAGCAGCTCGGCTAAACTTTTCAGAAAATAAAACTTTTACAGGTTTATTATAATAAGCTTGAGCTGGGCAAGTGATAATCATAAACCTATAACGGTTAGAAGGCGCTGCAGCTACTCCATTTTCAGTTGCAATAACAAAAGGACGAATATAAAGCGAGTTGCCTTGACCTTTTTTTACCCATTCGTGGTCAAGTTTTAAAAGTGTTTTTAAACTTTCGAAAAAATAGTCTTTTGGAAACTCAGGAATAGCCATTCGCTTAGACGATTTATTGATACGCTCAAAGTTGCGCTCTGGTCTAAACAGCCATACTTGGTCATCATTGTCTTTAAACGCTTTCATGCCTTCAAAAACGGCTTGACCATAGTGAAAAACCTTAGTTGATGGATCAAATTCCATTGGACCATAGGGGACTATTTGAGGGCGTTGCCATTTGCCATCGATAAAGTCACAATACATCATATGGTCAGAGTATACTTTACCAAAGGGTAAATTGTTAAAATCAACTTCATTAATTTTTGTTTGTGATGCTTTTTTGATATCTAATAGTGCAGCATTTGTATCCATTTGTTTTATTTTTGTATTCGCAAATATAATTGTTTTCAAGCGGTTTAAGTTTTGCTTAAATATTAAATTTATCCTATAATTATACTTTAAAATTATGAAATATTCAATAATATGCCTGTTTTTTTTAGTTTTCGTTTCTTGTAAAGACGCTCAAAAACAAACTAATCAAGAAGTTGAAGAGCAAAATCAAGAAATTACTCAGGCTTCAGAACAAAAGTTTTTTGGTGAAAAGTTTGACGCCTCAAGTT
>JASMTR010000008.1:0-4192 GCA_041694175.1 Bacteroidales bacterium | reverse complement strand
TTTTATAAAGCCGTCAAATTGAGTGGTTTTTCTGAGTAAAACGAAGAATCCCGAATTAAGTCGGGAGTATCGAAATTAGGCTTTATAATGAAAAACAAACGTAAAATTTAGGATAAAAGTGAATTTGTGTTATTAGTCGAACTCAGGTTATTAAATTATAAGTTCACTAAAAATTAAACCTTAAATTCAGCTACAAATTTCGCCTTGGACTCGGAATGTTGAAAGCCCTCAAAATCGATAAATGATCGACATTAGTTTCGTTTAATACATTTTGTAAACTAGAGAAAACACTTTTTAAAGTGTATTTTCTCTCAGTAACCTCTTTAAATTATAACTGCGTACTTTTTGTAATGAAATGATCTTCTAATTCATCAATCTATATAGTTTTATATAATGGAATACATAGATTAAAAGGAATGATATGTATAGGTTTTTATTTTAGAAAATCTGAAGATTGAATGTATTGCCAACAGCAAATGCCAACACTCACAGAAATATTCACCGAATGCTTGGTTCCGAATTGTGGGATTTCTAAAACCTCATCACTCTGGTCAATAACCGTTTGTTGAACACCTTTAACTTCATTGCCAAAAATCATTGCATAAGTTTCTTCAGGATTAAAATTATAGTCTTGAAGCATACAACTTTCATCAGCTTGTTCGATGCTTAAAATTTTGATGCCGTATTGCTTTAATTTTTTAACGACATTAAGTGTTTCTTTATCGTAAGTCCATTCAATACTATCGGTTGCCCCAAGAGCTGTTTTTTGAATATCGCGATGCGGTGGTTGAGCAGTGATGCCACACAAATAGATTTTTTGAATTCTAAAGGCGTCTGCTGTCCTGAACACAGAACCAATATTATTAAGACTTCTAATATTGTCTAAAATTAAAATTAAATTTGCTTTACTTGACGATTTGTAATCTTCAATACTCAGTCGGTTGAGCTCTTCATTTTTTAATTTTCGCATTTACCTTTTTATGATGGATACAAAAGTATGAATTTCATTTTGACTATGCTCAACACAATATCTTGATGTTTCTTAAAGGCACTCGTTATAAACGAGCGCTAGCGACGGTCTTTGAGCCTGTTGAAGTGCTCAATATCCATAGCAACCATAGTTACCATAGAAAGCACAGTAAAAACCTTAGCATTTACAGCAATCATAGTGACCATAGAATCAAAATTACCCATAGTCAATAAATTCTCATATTAGCAAATTACCAAATTATCACATTTACACTTTCAAACATCAGTCTTAATAGTTAAATTCGCCAAAACCCGTAAATCATAAACATTGACCAAGAAAAAAGCATCGATTACACCTTTGATGAAGCAATACAATGCAATCAAACAAAAACACCCTGACGCTTTGTTGTTGTTTCGGGTTGGTGATTTTTATGAAACCTTTGGAGAAGATGCGGTTAAAACTGCTCGTATTCTTAATATTGTTTTAACCAATAGGAATAATGGTGGTGAACGAACTGAATTGGCAGGGTTTCCACATCATTCGCTGAATACGTATTTACCTAAGCTCGTCAAAGCGGGTCAACGAGTAGCAATATGTGACCAGTTGGAAGATCCTAAAATGACCAAGAAAATTGTTAAGCGCGGCGTTACGGAATTGGTCACTCCAGGTGTGGCTTTAAACGATGAGGTTTTAACCAGTAAGTCTAATAATTTTCTTTGTGCCATTCACTTTTCAAAAACCAATATTGGTGTTGCTTTTCTCGATATTTCTACGGGTGAATTTTTAACTTCAGAAGGTTCAAAAGATTATATAGACAAGCTTTTGCAAAATTTTTCACCAAGTGAAGTTTTGATATCAAAAATGCACAAAAATCAATTTAAAACGGATTTCGGTGAAGATTTTAATTGCTTTTTTCAAGATAATTGGTTGTTTAAAATTGATTATGCGCAAGAGACTTTAAATGCTCATTTTCAAACCAATTCGCTAAAAGGTTTTGGTATTGAACATCTTGAATCGGGCATTATTGCTGCTGGAGCAATTATGCATTATTTATCAGAAACCCGTCACGATAAATTGCAGCATATCAATAATATTTCACGTATCAGCGAAGAGGCTTATGTGTGGATGGACCGCTTTACTATTCGCAATCTTGAGTTGTATCACGGCAATTCACAGCAAGCCGTTACGCTTCTCGATGTTATTGACAAAACCATATCGGCAATGGGAAGCAGAATGCTTAAGCGTTGGTTATCTCTGCCGCTTAAGCAACGCGAAAAAATTGAAGAACGCCTTAATGCGGTTGAGTTTTTAAATCAAAATCAAAATTTACTTCAAAACATACAAAGTCAACTCAAGCAAATCAGTGATTTAGAAAGATTAATTTCTAAAGTTGCTACTCAAAAAGTCAATCCAAGAGAACTACTACAACTTAAAGATTCTTTAGAAGCAATCATTCCGATTAAAACAGAATTGTCTAAAAATGACAATGAAGCCTTAAAAGTCATTGCAGACAATTTGCATACTTGCGAACTGTTAAGAGAAAAGATTAAAACGGCTATTCATCCTGAAACTCCTGTTTTACTTAATAAAGGCAATGTTATTGCTAAAGGGTTTCACGAAGAATTAGACGAGTTGAGAAAATTAGCTTATTCTGGAAAAGATTATCTAGACGATATGCTCAAACGAGAATCGGAAAACACAGGAATTTCAAAATTAAAAATAGGTAATAACAATGTGTTTGGATATTATCTCGAAGTTCGCCACGCCCATAAAGACAAAGTGCCTGAGCATTGGATACGCAAACAAACTTTGGTCAATGCCGAACGCTACATCACAGAAGAACTTAAAACTTACGAAGCTAAAATATTAAGTGCTGAAGAAAAAATCAGTGTACTTGAAGCTGAACTTTACGATAATCTCGTGGTTTGGTGTCGTGATTACATCAAACCTGTGCAACAAAATGCCATATTAATCGCTAAACTGGACGTGCTTTGTGGGTTTGCACTGTTGGCCCTAGAAGATCAATACCGCAAACCACAAATCAGCGATGATTTTAACTTAGATATCAAAGCAGGGCGACATCCTGTGATAGAAAAACAACTGCCAGAAGGCGAAGCTTATATTGCCAATAATGTATTCCTAGACCGAGAGGAGCAACAAATTATCATGATTACTGGACCAAATATGAGTGGTAAATCGGCCTTACTTCGTCAAACCGCTATCATTGTTTTGTTGGCGCAAATAGGATGTTTTGTCCCAGCAGAATCCGCTGAAATCGGATTAGTTGACAAAATTTTTACTCGAGTTGGTGCAAGTGATAACATCTCTATGGGCGAATCAACTTTTATGGTAGAAATGAACGAAACGGCGAGTATTTTGAACAATATTTCAGAACGCAGCTTGGTTTTGCTCGACGAAATTGGTCGCGGCACAAGCACTTATGACGGTATTTCAATTGCTTGGGCTATCACAGAGTATTTGCACGAACATCCGTCAAGAGCTAAAACCTTGTTTGCCACACATTACCACGAACTCAACGAAATGACCCACAAATTTGAGCGAATTAAAAATTTCAACGTGGCCGTTAAAGAATACAAGGATAAAATTTTGTTTATAAGAACTTTAAAGCCTGGTGGAAGTGCTCACAGTTTTGGGATTCACGTCGCGAAAATGGCAGGAATGCCACAACATGTGGTCAAGAAAGCTGAAACGATTTTAAAGAAATTAGAAGAAGCCCATGCCACAAAAGATTCAGCAGAAACATTGAAAGCAGCAACGCAGGAATCACAACTCAGTTTTTTTAAATTAGACGACCCATTATTAGAAGACATTAAACAAGAAATTCTAAATTTAGAAATTGACACCTTAACGCCTGTAGAAGCTTTGATGAAATTGAATGAGATTAAGCGAATGCTGAGTGATAAAAAATAAATTTTCATTTTACTTTGACATTATAAGAAAAAGCTTAAATTTGCATCCGCAATTTTATTGCACGAATGCGAAAGTAGCTTCCCGAAGTATCGGGAGTAGAGCATCATTCGCCTGAGGCGGATGAGGGTTAAAACATTTGTACTTTGAAAAATTATTACGCGAAAGTAGCTCAGGGATAGAGCATCATCCGCCCGAGGCGGATAAGGGTCGAAACCTTTGTACTTTGAAAATTATATTATGCGAAAGTAGCTCAGGGGTAGAGCATCATCCGCCTGAGGCGGATAAGGGTCG
>JASMTR010000007.1:0-5708 GCA_041694175.1 Bacteroidales bacterium | reverse complement strand
GAATTGATGAAGGTGATGAAAAAACAAAAAGTGAAATTTGCTTTATCACATCAAGTAAAATCTGTAGAACGCGACGGAGATAAAGTCACCGTAAAAGCCGACAACAAAAAAGGAGAAGAAGTATCTTTTGAAGGCGATTATTGTTTAGTTTCGGTGGGCAGAAAACCTTATACTCAAGGTTTAAATGCAGACAAAGCTGGTGTGAAAATTAATGATAAAGGTCAAGTAGAAGTCAACGAAAAACTACAGACGGCTACAGAAAATATTTATGCCATCGGCGATGTTGTGCACGGCGCAATGTTAGCGCATAAAGCTGAGGAAGAAGGTTCTTTTGTCGCTGAAGTTATTGCTGGACAAAAACCACATATTGACTACAATTTAATACCAAATGTCATTTACACTTGGCCTGAAGTGGCTTCTGTTGGAAAAACAGAAGAGCAGCTTAAAGATGAAAACATAGAATACAAATCAGGTCAATTTCCTATGAGAGCTCTTGGTCGAAGTCGAGCCAGTGGTGATATAGACGGTTTAGTTAAAATTCTTTCAGATAAAGAAACTGACGAAGTCTTGGGCGTTCATATTATAGGTGCGCGAGCAGCCGATTTAATTGCAGAAGCTGTAACTGCTATGGAATTTAGAGCCAGCGCTGAAGATATGGCAAGAATGAGTCACGCTCATCCAACCTATGCCGAAGCCGTAAAAGAAGCGGCACTTGCAGCTACTGAAGATAGAGCTATTCACATATAACCAATCAAATAATCTAATAAAATGAAGAAAATAACATTGCTAATTGCGTTAATATCAACATCAATATTTTTCGCTCAAGATTACCCCAAATCCATACCCGATTTTGAAATTCTGAGTCAAAGTAATGAAAAGTTTAGTCAAGAAGATATTTCAACTGATACATATTCGTATTTTGTATATTTTAATCCCACTTGTAGCCATTGCAAAACAGCATTTAAAACTTTAAATCTTCACGTAGCAGATTTAAAAAATGCAGAGTTTAAGTTATATCCAGTTTCTGCTAAAAATGACAAAAAAACACAAGAATTTTTCCAAGATTATGCACCAAAACTTTTAGCATTAAATAATATGCAAATTTTACTTGATGATAACTACAAGTTTGCAGATGCCTTTTTTGTCGGTGGTTATCCTACCGCATACTTATATAACAAACAGCAAAAATTAGTCAAAGTCTATAATGGCGAAAACGAAATTATGAAGTTTTTGGATGAAATTAAGTAGAAAACAATTCATTTATTTTTCATAGAAATAAATTAAAAGTTACAATTATTGAGATAGGTCTTTTATGTAACAATCTATTTAATAATCACTTGATTCATAGTTAATAAGCATTGACGGTTCAACTTAACAAAATCTAACATAGCGAAGCTGACATAAAACCAAGCGACCCTTGCGGTAAAAATATGTGTATTAAGTAACTTTTAATATGAGAATTTCATAAACAACCACAATTACCTGATAACCTCATATCGCAGATATCGAGAATTAATACCGATTCGAGAAACTCATAACCTCAACTCCTCAAAAACTGACCTACATCATAATCTATATTTGATGCTAAGCTTATGTTTGCAAGGTGAATATCCAAGAAACAAATCAATGTTATCATTGTGGCGACCCTTGTCAGCCAACAGATATTGAAGCTTATGACAAACACTTTTGTTGTCACGGCTGTAAAACGGTGTATGAAATATTTTCTGAAAACGACTTAGGTTGTTATTACGATTTTGAAAATTCACCTGGAAAAACACCAATAGAGCTCGAAGGCAAATACGACTTTTTAGACCAAAAAGACATTGTTGAAAAACTTGTAGACTTTAATGATGGTGATACACAAATTGTCAGCTTATACATTCCACATATCCATTGTAGTTCTTGTATTTGGATATTAGAAAATTTGAATAAACTCAATAAACACATTTCATCTTCACAAGTCAATTTTCCCAAAAAGAGTGTTCAAATCCAATACAATTGTGAAAAAACAAGCCTAAAAGAAGTTGTCAATTTATTAACCTCAATCGGTTATGAACCCTATATCAGTTTAGAAGATATGGACAAACCTGACAGCAAAATAGACCGTTCACTGATTTACAAAATTGGAATAGCGGGTTTTGCTTTTGGTAATATTATGTTTTTATCATTTCCCGAATACTTTGAAGTTTCTGAATATTGGCTCGACCAATACAAACCCGTTTTTAGATGGTTGATATTTGCGTTTTCACTACCTGTGGTATTCTACGCCGCTCAAGATTATTTTAAATCGGCTTTTAGTGTACTTAAAACCAAAAGTTTAAATATTGATATTCCTATCGCTTTAGGAATCACAACACTTTTTATTCGTAGCACAGTAGAAATTAGCTTTAACATAGGTTCTGGATTTTTTGATAGTCTATCAGGTTTAGTCTTTTTCCTTTTGCTTGGAAAATTTGTGCAACAAAAAACCTATAATTATTTATCTTTTGAAAGAGACTATAAATCCTATTTTCCAATTGCAATCACCAAAATTGAAAAAAATATTGAAACCAATATTAAGGTTAGCGATATCAAGGCAGGCGACAAACTTTTAATTAGAAATGCAGAATTAATTCCTGTTGATGGAATTTTAATGAATGGCGATGCGCACATTGATTATAGTTTTGTAACTGGTGAAGAAAAACCCGTTCATAAAACATCTGGCGATAAAATATTTGCTGGTGGTAAACAAATCGGCAGTTCAATTGAAATGACTGCAGAAAAATCTGTTGAACAAAGTTATTTGACACAGCTATGGTCAAACGAAGCTTTTACAAAACAAAAATCTGAACCCTATCAGACCCTGTTAGACAAAATCAGCAAGCATTTTACCATTGGCGTATTAAGCGTTGCTTCAATATCAACACTCATTTGGTTGTTTATCAATCCAAGTTTGGCGTTGAATGTATTTACTGCAGTGCTTATTATTGCCTGTCCCTGTGCAATTGCTTTGGCTACGCCTTTTACTATGGGAAATTTGTTACGCCTATTTGGTCAAAAAGGCTTTTATATAAAAGACATCAAAAGCTTAGAGCAACTCACCAATATTGATCAAATTATATTTGATAAAACAGGAACTTTAACCCAAAATGAATATGCTGAAATCACTTACCAAGGCGAAAGCATTACTGATGAAGATAGGCTTTTGCTGAAAAACACCCTGCGAAATTCTAATCATCCTTTAAGTCGACAATTATATCATTTTCTTCAAAGTCAGGATATTATGACTGTTGAAGATTACGAAGAACATCTCGGTCTAGGCATAGAAGCAAAAATCAATAATAAAAATATAAAATTAGGGTCATCCGCTTTTGTTCAGTCACCTCAACAGGATGAAACCTTTGAAACAGCTGTGCATTATAAAAACGATGAGCATTATAAAGGTAAGTTTATTTTTAAAACCATCTACAGACAAGGTGTCCAAGATTTATTTCATCAACTAAAAAGCAATTACCAATTGGCTGTCTTATCAGGTGATAACAAAGGTGAAAAAGAATTTTTAGAACGTTTTTTACCTTCTAATACACCATTGCATTTCAATCAAAAACCTGAAGACAAACTCAACTACATCAGAGCACAACAAAACAAACACCAAAAAGTGATGATGATTGGCGACGGTCTAAATGATGCTGGCGCTTTAAAACAAAGTGATTTAGGTATTGCACTTTCTGAAAACATCAATGTATTTTCTCCTGCTTGTGACGCTATTTTAGACGCTAAACACTTATCACTTTTACCCAAATTTATTTATGCTGCACATCGTGGAATTAGAACCATCAAGCTTAGCTTTTTGTTTTCTTTTCTATATAATATTGTGGGCTTATACTTTGCCGTCACAGGACAATTAGAACCTGTTATTGCTGCCATTCTCATGCCATTGAGTTCAATTAGTATTGTTGGGTTTACAACTTTGATGACACATTTTATAGCTAAGAAAATAGAGGTGTGATTTGGAAATTTGAAGATGTAGTAATTTGAAGATTTGTTAAATTGGAAAAGGGATAAATATAGGTCTTACCTAATTCTTTAAAAAAATCACAATTCTACACTAAAAAAGTAAACCTCGTATCTTTGCATCTCTGAAATAAAGATAAATAACCGCAAAGACGCAATTAACGCAAAAATTTATAACACCGCTTCAAAAAACACTCAAAAAATTAATAATCAATACATTAAAAATATTAAATAACACCTAACTATAGATGAATATTAACAACTTCGCGACTTAGTGTCTTTGCGAGATAATTTATATTTCAAAACCCATTCAAACATTGCCTAATGGAAACCAATCGAGTTAATAAGCCTTCTAAATGAGCTAAGTCCAACATATTTGCGCCATCGCTTTTGGCTTCTGCCGGATTGAAGTGGGTTTCTATAAATAGGCCATCAACATTATTGACTACACCAGCCCGAGATATGGTTTCTATCATATCAGGTCTTCCACCTGTAACTCCAGAAGACTGATTGGGCTGTTGAAGTGAATGTGTCACATCAAGCACAACTGGTGCAAATTGTTTCATTGTAGGAATACCGCGCATATCTACAACTAAGTCTTGATAACCAAACATCGTTCCTCTATCCGTTAACCAAACTTTGTTATTATGGCTGTCTTTTACTTTTTGAACAGCGTGTTTCATGCTTTCAGGACTCATAAATTGTCCTTTTTTAAGATTGACATATTTACCAGTTTCTGCTGCCGCAACAACCAAATCAGTTTGCCTCACGAGAAAAGCTGGAATTTGAAGCACATCAACATATTCAGCAGCCATAGCCGCATCACTTTCTTTGTGAATGTCAGTTAAGGTCGGCACATCAAAAGTTTCAGAAACTTTTCTCAATATTTTTAATGCTTTTTCATCACCAATCCCTGTAAAACTATCTATTCGACTGCGGTTGGCTTTTTTAAAGCTGCCTTTAAAAATATATGGAATATTAAGTTTATCCGTGATGCTAATAACTTTCTCTGCAATCCTAAGAGCCATTTCTTCGCCTTCTATGGCACAGGGTCCAGCGATAAGGAAGAAATTGTTGGAATCGGTATGTTTAAGATTTTTCATTTATATAATTTTTACTAAAATATTAAATTCTTTCTCTAAGGCACAAAACCATAATAGATTTTTAGACACTATTTTACGAAAAACTGTATCACAAAAAATAATAAAGCAATTGCAAAAGTTGATAAAGCCACTTTTTTAAGTTCAGGATCTAAGTTTTTTGGATTTTTATTTTTTAATACAAAATTTAAATGTTTGAATAATAAAAAAACTGTCATTGTGCTCAAATAAACCCATTTTGAAAAACCCGCTATAATATAAAATCCAATTAAAAATAAAATACCAAATCCAATCAAAAATGAATGGTAATATTTTGCTTTCAGCAAACCTAAAGAAACAACAAGTGTATTCTTACCTGCATTTTTATCAGAGTTAATGTCGCGCATATTATTGAGGTTTAAAACAGCTGCGCTAAGCAAACCAATGCCTGCACCACCGAGAAAAATTTGCCAATCTATAGTTTTGGTATACAATACATAAGAGCCGCAAACACTGACAAGACCAAAAAATAAAAATACAAACACATCACCAAACCCACGATAACCATATGCAGAATCACCAACAGTATATTTTATAGCCGCCCAAATCGCACTAAGGCCTAAAATAAAAAAAGTT
>JASMTR010000006.1:0-4340 GCA_041694175.1 Bacteroidales bacterium | reverse complement strand
CAAACCTCAACTTCAGGGTTTTTTACAGCAGGTTCTGGAGAGTTGGATTTGTCTAGAGATGAAGATACCCAAGATCTTTATAATTTTTCAATAGGTTCTGAAAACCGTTTTGGTAATGTTTTGATGGAGCTAGACTTGACGTATTCTAGAGCTGAAAGAGAATTATTTGAAATTGATGGCACATTTGAAAATGACGGGGAAACTGAACCGCTTCTGGCTGGAACTTATGATATCACAGATTTCTTTTTTAGAGTTGATGCAGCCGATTTAGAACAAGCCAGTGATCCTAGTTTTTACTTTTTACGCTCATTAAATATTGGTGAGGAAGACGACAATACCATAGAAGAAGATATGTATGAAGTTTCGGCGGAATTTACGTACTATCTTGATATTTCTGATAAAATTGGGGGCTACCTAAAATCTGGAGCACGTTTTAGAAGAAGAGAAAAAGAAGTTGATCGTGCAAGAACAGAATTCGACGACGACGATGCACCTAATAGATACACTTTAGAGCAATTTAATTTATTGCCTGTTCCTTTAGCCCCTGGTAATTCACAACCTTTTGTTCAAGGTGATCCATTTGCTTTTGACAGATTTTTTAGTGATAGATCAAACATTTCTCCGGACAATTTGATTTTCCAAGAAGATGACACCTTAGAATCTGAATTTGAAAACGATATCAATTATGAAGAAGACGTCTTTGCTTATTATTTGATGGGTGTCTTTAATACTGATAAGTTAAATGTTACCGCTGGTTTTAGATTAGAAAATACGCAAGTAACCTCATCTCCTTTTATTCAAGATGATGAAACTGAACAATGGAGTCAAGCCAGTTTTGACAATGATTATACTAACTTTTTGCCTTCAGTAAATATCAAATATAACATAACAGATGAATTGTTATTAAGAGCCTCTTATACTAGAACTTTAGGACGACCAAACTTTGATCAATTGGCAGGGGCTTCTGTACTGGTATCCAATCAAGAAGCTGATGGGACTTTTGTAGGAAGTTTTGAAGGAGCTAACCCAGATTTAGACCCATTCCTTTCTGATAACTTCGATTTATCTCTAGAATACTATACTAAAACAGGAGGTCTTATTTCGGTTGGTGGTTTTTATAAGGATATTGACAATCAAATCTTCAGACAAAGTTCAGTACAAAATAATATAGAATTTCAAGGTGTTCTCTTTAACGAACTCAACTTTAGTAGATTTGTCAACTTAGACAAAGCCCAACTATATGGTGTTGAGGCGAGTTTTGATCAACCCTTCACCTTTTTACCTGGATTTTGGAGTGGATTTGGTATCACAGCAAATATTTCTGCCAATGATTCCGACGTTGAATTTCCAGGTAGAGAAGAAGAAGATTTACCATTTTTAAGACAAGCTGATTTGAACTATAATATTATTCCTTACTATCAAAAATATGGTGTAGAGCTAAGGGCAGCCATCACACACAGAAGTGAATTTCTTGCTGGCGTAAGAAGTCTAGATGATGGTTTTGTTGAAGATGCTTTAGCCATAAATCCTGACTTAAGTATTGCAGATTTTGACCGGTATGTTGACTCAAGAACTGCGGTTGACTTAACAGCGGCCTATACGTTTCCCTCTAAAAAAATAAAAATATTGGCTCAAGCCAGAAACATTACTGATGAGCCAGAAGTTCAATATCAGGGTGTCGAAAGTCGATTAGACCGATATGATGTTTTTGGAGTATCTTACTTTTTAGGCTTAACACTTACATTTTAAATGAAATAATTTGAATATTAAATCAATATATGCATTACAAATTCACTTGGCTTTTGGTCAAGTGAATTTGTTGTTTAATAATAACAAATATTTAAAATCATGAAAACTAAACTTTTTACATTAAGCTTTTGCCTCTTTATTATAGCCAATATTGCGGCTCAAGTCGAGCAGGTTTATCAAGCTCCAGAATTTTTTGATGACTGGAATCAACCTACTCCATGGCCAGAACGCATCATGCTTAATATGGGCGAAGATCCAGCAACCTCCTTTGGCGTGACTTGGCGAACAGATACGTCTATCGAAACGGGCTTTGTAGAATATGCCGTAGCTACGGCCGCGCCTAAATTTTGGCGGACTAAAACCACGCAAAAAGCCATAACCAGTACACACGATTTTTCTAAAGTAAAATCGGCGGGTATCAAAGCCAACTACCATACCGCTTCAATAACCAATCTTCAACCCAACACTTTATATGCTTATAGAGTGGGCGATGGTAAACACTGGAGTGAATGGATACAATACAAAACCGCGTCAGATCAACCTGAGGCGTTTTCATTTTTATATGTTGGCGATGCCCAAAATTACGTCATGGAATTATGGTCAAGACTGATAAGACAAGGTTATAGCAAAGCACCAGATTCACGTTTTGTGATTCATGCCGGAGATTTGGTCAACGATGCCCATAGCGATAGAGAATGGGAAGAGTGGTTTTCTGCTGGTGGTTGGATTCATAGCATGTTGCCTTCGATAGCCGTTCCTGGAAATCATGAATATGAAGAAACACAAGAAGGTGGCGAACAAGTGCTTTCAGTACAATGGAATCCTCAATTCAATTTACCCCTTAATGGCCCTAAAGGCTTAGAAGAAACGGTTTATTATATCGATTATCAAGGCGTAAGGTTTATTGCCCTTAACTCTATGGGTAGGTATGATAAAACACTTTTGAAAGCACAAATAGATTGGTTGGAAAAGATTTTAAAAAACAATCCTAACAAATGGACCATCGCCACATATCACCATCCTGTATTTTCAGCCTCACAAGGTCGTGATAATAAAGATTGGCGAGAAATCCTTAAACCTATTTTTAGCAAATACAATGTCGATTTAGCCCTTCAAGGTCATGATCATAGTTATGTAAGAGGACGTACTACGCCAAAAGAATATAACCTCACTTCAGGTTTAAATAAAAAAGACCAAACCGGAACGGTATATGTGGTTTCTGTAAGTGGTGGCAAAATGTATAAGCTAAAGCCTCAAAGGTGGAACAATTACGAAGCGGAATTGCAACGCGAAGCTGAAAACACACAACTATTTCAGGTGATAAGCGTTGACGGTGATAAACTTTCATACCAATCTTACACCGCAACGGGAGAGCTTTATGATGCGTTTGACTTGGTGAAAAATCAAGGTGCACCAAACACTTTTATAGAAAAAAATTATCTTGCCACCTCAGCACGTTACCACAACAATACCATTTCTTATTACGATAAACTCCCTGCTGAAATCGAAGCGGATATTTTAAAAAAATACAAAGGTTATAAAATCAACAAGGTTTCTGCTGGACTTAATGACAATAAAGAGTTAATGTATAATGTTGAAATTGAAAACCAAAAACAAGAATTAGATTTAAAACTCGATAAAAACGGAAAGATTTTAGAAGAAAAAGTAGATGACTAAATCTAATATTGTATTCAGTTTTTAAACCTTAATTTATGAAATTTTATTTAAACTTAACTTCAATTACATTCTCTTTTGGTGTCTTGATGATTTTGGTAAGTTGCTCTAGCAAACCCAAAGAAAATGCTATAAAACCAACGGTCGTTACTCAAAAAGTAAAACATGATACCGATGACCCGGCGATTTGGTATAACAGACAAAAACCAGAACAATCAATTGTTTTTGGTACCGATAAAGACACCGATGGCGGTATTTACGCCTTTGATTTAGAAGGAAATATTCTAAAAGATAAAAATATTTTAGGCTTAAAAAGACCGAATAATATTGATATTGCTTACGATTTTCCAACTTCTGATTCGACGCTAACGGATATTCTGGTCGTCACTGAGCGAGAACGCCAACAGGTGAGGTTGTTTTCAGTGCCAGACATGCAGCCTCTAGACGGCGGTGGTTTTCCTGTTTTTTTAAACGAAAATCAACCCGAGTATAATTTACCAATGGGGATAGCCATTTACAAATCACCCAAAGACCAAAGTTTTTATGTTATTGTTGGTAGAAAATCTGGTCCTCAACAAGATTATTTGCATCAATATAAAATAGCATCAGACTCAACAGGCAAAGTCCAAGCAGATTTGGTGAGAAAATTTGGTGAATTTTCTGGTAAATTTGAAATAGAAGCCATAGCTGTCGATGAAGAATTGGGCTATGTATATTATGCTGATGAAGGCCATTGCATTAGAAAATATAACGCTGAACCAAGCCAAGGCAATCAAGAGATAGCATGTTTTGGAGGATCTTACTTCAAAGAAGATATCGAAGGCATAGCTATTGCAAAATATCCTGACGGCAAAGGCTATCTCATGGTGTCTAATCAACAAGAAGCAGGGAGTTTTGTAGTGTTTGATAGAGCAGAC
>JASMTR010000005.1:0-2966 GCA_041694175.1 Bacteroidales bacterium | reverse complement strand
GTATATCAGAGGGAGGTGAAAAATCAATGAAATTATCACAAAAAGTATACTTGAATTTAAGCCATAAACAACAAAAAGTAGTTCATGAATTAATTTGGCATGTTACAAAACTTCATAACATTGCTAATTATAAATTACACGAAAGCGGTTATATACCTTATAACAATGAATATGATCAAACTTATAAATTAAATTGGCACTCTGATTATTTAAACTCTCATAATAGACAGCAGCTCTTAAAAAAGCTTGATAAAGATTGGAAGAGTTTCTTTCAATTGATTAAAGATTATAAAAAAAATCCGAAGCAATATACTGGGTGTAACTTTTCACTTTATTACAATTGGTTTTTTCAAATTAATTGAACCAATTAAAATATAATAGTTTGATGAATAATCATTTTATTTCAGAAATATAAGGTTTTTATTCAAATTATTTCAATAAAAAAAGAAGCAAATGAATGCTTCTAAAGTGTTCCTGATATCACTTTTCTAATGATCTCTTCATCAATAAGCTCTGCTTTTAATTGGAAACCTAAAATTAAAGCATTTCTTGAAATGTTATTGATAATTCTGGGGAGGCCATTACTATTGGTAGCAATTGCTTCAATGGCACTAGGTGAAAAAATATCATGGTTAGCACCGGCAATTTCAAGTTGATGTTCGATGTATTTTTTTACTTCATCTTTGTTCAAAGGATTAAAACTATATTTCATAATGACTCTTTGATAAAGCGATTGATTTTGATTTAGAGATAACTTATGAATAAAATGTGGTAGCCCACTTAAAATTAAAATAAATGGATTTTCAGAGTCCATGGAAAAATTAAATAAAATAGATAATTCATTTAAAAATTTATTAGGCGCTAATTGCATTTCATCTAAAATAAAAACAGGTGTAATTTTTTTCTTATGAAAAAGATTTTGAATGCTGCCTTGCAACTGATTAAACATACTAATTTTACGATAGCCTGGAGCATTTCCAATGGCTATATTTAAACCTTTATAAAAATCATTAACACTACCAGTGGCTAACGGGTAATAAATAACTTTAAACCGTGCGGGATTAAGACTATCCTTGAAAGCTCTTAAAGTAGAAGTTTTACCACTGCCAGGCTCACCGACGATAATACCTATACCCTTAGTTGTTTTAAGATAATTGAGTCTAGCTGAAGCTTCAGAGAAATTATTTGATTCAAATAATTCATTTGTTTTAATAGATTTTTTAAACGGCTTTTTAGTTAAAGAATAAAAAGATCTATACATTAGTCAACCTCCTGAGTGTTAATAAGTGATTGAAAAGAAATAGAATTTTCACGTTTCACATGGGCATTATCTTCAAAATTAACCTTAACTGCTTCACCATAAAAATGCCCATCATAATAAATATAAATATCATCGGTTAATTCGGGATCATAACGCACTTCAACATTTTTAGAAATAAGTTCAGGGCTTACTTCATAGAGAACACTATGCAGAGAAATGGTTGCATCATGACGAACTTTACGATTCACTCGTTTAAGAAATATTTTTTTAAGTTTTTCTGGATTATCAAGCATTGTTATTTGACTTCTTTGAGACATATATTTATCTAGAGGTGTCATATTCAAAGTGCCATGATTTTTGCGATGATAATCCACTTCAAGCCATTTAAAGAATTGTTGATTAAGGGATTCAATAGATGATAGATCTTCAGCTGTTAAAAGAGGTATAAAGCGTTTTCTAACCGTAAGGAAAAACCTTTCAATTTTCCCTTTTGAGCTAGCGTCATAGGGTTTCGTGTGAATCAACGTAATCCCTAGAGAAGCGCAGGCAAAATGAAGTCGGTTAGAAGTATAGACCTTGCCATTATCGACGTAGATAAGTTTTGGTAATCCACGTTTTAAAATGGCCTTAGAAACAACATTCTTGACAGAAGAAAATTTTTCTGTTGTAAAAAATTCAGCATGCGTAATAATTCTAGAGCAGTCATCAATAAAAGCAAAAAGAAAAGTTTTAACCTTTGAGTTTTTAAGTTTTAAATAAGGCCCCATCATGGTATCGCCTTGCCACAGTGCATTAACTTTTTCATGAGCAAAGCGTTTACGATAACCTTCTTGACGCACTCTTTTAGTTAATAAATTATGCTTTTTATAAAACCGATAAATCGTAGAATAAGATATTTGAGATGGTGTGAAAGCCCCTGATTTAATGAGTTCATCATAAACTAATTTAATTGATGCTTTAGGAAGCTCTTCGCGTTTAGCCAGTAAAGTTTGTTTTAGTGAGCCGTCAATTTTACGACTACAATTTTTATCTGATCGTTTTTTAGGTTTCAACCCATCAAAACCAGATTTTCGATACTTCATAAGCCAGGTCGAGAAAGTTTTAGGGGAATACTCTCTTTTACCATAATGTGGAACATCATAGATTTTATTTGCAATGCGTTCAAAATACTTAGTTAAATTATTGATTTCTCCAATTAAGATCGGAGCAATTAATTGATAGCGAAAAAGAGCTATCTCTTCTCGAAGTGATTCATTCATAAAAATAACCTCCAGTAATTCATAATAGTTGGCTTAAAAACAATAAAAAATAGATATCTATTAAATTACCGGTAGTATATAAGAAAAAATAACTCAAATCTAGTGAAAGGCTATGTGTTTTAAAAAATAATTTAAAAATAAATTAAGATATGGTACAATTAATGTGCCATAAAAGTTATATTCAAGCGATTGAAAAACTTCTGGGAGAAGGTGTGTATCTGCACATAATCAATCATCTGAATAAGCTTTATGGCTTTTTTATTTTTTGAAGGAGGCAGTTTTAGAAAATGATATTTAGTCATTCGAAAGTATGAAGCGATACCATTGAGATTTTTAAAAAAACGATCACGATAAAAAAATAAACCTCGATCATAAAGAGATTTTTTCTTATGGATAAGATAGTCTTTGATGATTTGAAAGATAAAGTCTAATGAGCGTTGAAATCC
>JASMTR010000004.1:0-11348 GCA_041694175.1 Bacteroidales bacterium | reverse complement strand
GTTATGCTACTATAGATTTAAATGCTGGCACTATTACAGGTGAAGATTTAGTTGATGCGACACCTGCTGCTACTGATGCTAATGAATTTTTACAACCTAATCAGGCTTTCTTTGTTGAGACTACAGGAGCTAGTCCTTCTATTACTTATGAAGAAAATGATAAAAGTGTATCATCTTTAACCACGGCTACATTTTCTACTTCTGAAACAATACCTCTCGTCAACATAGATTTAAAACGCACTAACAATAATGTTTTGGTTGATGGAATTAAATTAAAATTTAACGATAACTATTCAGATCAAGTAGATAATGATGACGCTGCAAAAGCCTGGAATTTTGATGAGTCAATTACTTTTTACAATGGTGGTAATTATATGTCAATTAATAAAAGAACTCAACCCGCTGTCAATGACACTGTACAATTGTTTACGTTTAACTATCAAGAGCAAAATTATAGTTTAGACTTAACCTTGAATAATCTAAATCCAGAAGCTACTGTTTATTTAAAAGATAATTATCTTGATAATTTAGTTGAATTAACACCAAACACAATAAATACCTATAATTTTAGCGTTGACAATAGTGTTCCAGCTAGTACAGATGGTTTTAGATTTTCATTAGTTTTTGATGTTGAAACTCTTTCTATTGATGATAATACGCTTGAAACTAATTTAAGGTTATACCCTAATCCAATAAGAGATAATCAGTTTACAATTTCAAGTCAGCAACTTACAGGGCAAAGTGTTAATATTGACATTGTAAACCTGACGGGCCAATTGATTTATTCGGATGTTATAGAAAATGCAACTCAACATATCAGAATTCAACCAAATCAGCAATTATCAACTGGTGTATATATAGTTAAGATATCAACTTCTGATACTGAAATGACTAAAAAAATTATTGTAGAATAATTTTGTAGAGTGTTGAAAATGATAAAGCTAGGCTAGTTATTATAACAACTAAACTTGCCATGTGGTGAGTCATAACACTTTTGTTGAAAGCTTTTATTCTGTTTGATAACCACACTATAATTAATGCTATTATTGGAAGTACAATAGCATTAGATATTTGAGCAAGGGTAATAACTGTAATAGGATTAAAATCAAATGCGGCAATAATACATCCTATAAAAAGTATAAAATAACTAAGCCTTTTAAATGCCATACTCTCCATACCATAATTTAGGTTAAATAGTCTATTAATCACAAAAGCTGCTGCAAGAGGTGCCGTAATAGCAGAAGTTAGACCAGCTGAACTATAGCCAAAACCTAATAAATATTTTGCAAACGGACCGTATAATGGTTCTAATGCTTTTCCTAATTCTAAGATCTCATCAACATGTTCTGATACATTGGCAGTAGTGATAATAATACAGACTGAAACAAGTATACCTGCATTAATAGCTATAAATGTATCAATACGCATTTTTTTAATGTTTTTTACGTTTTTCCATTTCTGTTTAGCGAGTGAAGCATGCAGAAATAAATTATAAGGTACAACTGTAGTGCCTATTAAAGCAGCTACCATCAATATTTCGTCTGATGAAATTGAAGGCGTAAAAATCCCTTTTAATACAACCATTACATCTTCTGTTGTGATGATAGCAGAAATAATAAAAGATATACTTAAAAGAGCAACCAATATCATCAAAGTTCTTTCGATGTATTTATAGGTTTTAATATGTAAAATGATAAAGGCTAAAAAGCTAATCAGCACTATCGCATAATTTATTTTAACTCCTAATACAGAGATAAAAAAAGCATTGTATTCCATAATTTGTAAACCGATATTAATACCGCTGAGATTTCCAGCTTCATATGCGGTATTACCAAAAACAATTGCAAAAAAAATCAAAATATATATGAAGTATTTTAAGAACTTTTGTTCTTTGAAGTAATGCTGAATGAGCTCTACCAAATCTTTTTGGTAAGTGATGGCTAGACGTGCGGACAGCTCTTGAAGAAAAAGGGTTAAAAACATAGAAACAAACATGACGATAATTAAATTATAGCCATGATTAAGACCTGCTAGCGCACAAACACTTACCGTTCCTGGTCCTATAAAAGCTGCGGCAATAAGTGCGCCTGGCCCTATATTTTTTAAAATTTTCATTGAGCTAAGTAAGCGTAAACTGCAAAAGAGCCTAGCCAATGACCGCCCTCATAGCTGTCACCAATTAAATTTGGGTAAGCTGCATTAAAATGTTTTATAGCAATAGGATTGAGGTGTTCAAGTCCTTTAGCTTCAGATAACTTAAAAAGATTCCAAGCTCTACTAAAATTTAAACCATCGAGGTGGACTAATTTTCCATCACTTCTATCACTTACTTTGGCCACTTCTAATTTAAAATCTTTGGATTTGAGTTGAGGTGAAAAGTCAATTATCCAAGATTCAAATGCTCTTTGTTCTAGAATTTTTTGCATTAACGCGGCTTCTTCTAAGCAAGGCGATAAGAAATCATATCCACTTGGTTCCCAGTTTAAAGGGCAGCTTTTGTCGTTTTTATAGAAACCTAAGGCAGCAGTTTTGATAATATTGAGAAATTTTTTATCATTTAAACTTTTAGCATAATCAAACATCATATTCAAGGCAAAAGCTGTGTTGGTGTGTTCACCTACTCGAATTGGATAGATTAATTTAGGAATGAATGATTCAAACTTCAATTTGAGCTCTTCAATTAAAGGATTTAAGTTTCGATAAAGTTCGTTTGCTAAAGGGTCATCCCATTCATATAGTGCTTGACTGAGTTTAAACAACCAGGCCCAACCGTACATCCGCTCATAACCACTATTAATGTCCTGTTGAAAATACGATAATTCTTGATTAATATTACCTTCACTCAGGTGTGATTGTAAAATAGCTTTTATGTTTTTCGCTTGTTTTAAATCAGGGTAAAGTCTAAGTAGTTCTACCATAGACCAATGTCCGTGCACAGCTGAATGCCAGTCAAAACATCCATAAAATGCAGGGTGCAATTGTCGAGGAGTTTTTAAATCCGTAGAGTCTCCAATGACTTGCCCTAGTTTGTTGGGATATTCTTGAGTTGAACATTTTAAAGGTAATTCAACTAATTTAGAAGCTGCTTCAAAATTCATATCTACTTTTTGAATTTGCTGCTTGGTCACCTCTTCATTTTTTTGATTAGATTGGCAAGCCCAGATAAAAGATACTGCTAATAAGACGTATATTTTTTTCATATAATGAGTTTATAATGTAAAACTAAGCAATATTAAGGAAAAGTAAAATCAAAGTAAAATTCAAAGAAATTAGCTAAATTGCTTCAATTAGAAAAAAAACTACCTACTAACAACTACTTACTCCCAGCTACCCTAACCAGCCATCGCGATCTAAACTACGGTATTGAATAGCTTCGCTGATATGTGCACCAGAGATGTTATCTTCATTTTCTAAATCAGCTATAGTTCGGGAAACTTTTAGTATTCTATCATAAGCACGGGCAGATAGATTGAGTTTTTCCATAGCAGTTTTAAGCAAAGTTTTTGAAGCCTCATCAAGTGCACAAAACTTACGAATTTGCTTGACATCCATTTGCGCATTATAGTGAATGTAGTCGATATCCTTAAAGCGTTCTGCTTGTTTTTCTCGTGCTTTAGTTACACGTTCTCTTATTTGAGCACTTGATTCACCTTTTCGCTCATCGCTAAGTTTATCAAATGGCACTGGTGTGACTTCTATGTGAATATCAATACGGTCGAGTAGTGGGCCACTGATTTTACTAAGATAGCGTTGCATTTCGGCTGGCGATGAAGTTACAGGTGCATCGGGGTCGTTAAAATAACCACCAGGACTCGGATTCATACTGGCGACCAACATAAAACTTGACGGATAAGTTACGGTAAATTTGGCTCGTGAAATCGTCACTTCACGATCCTCTAATGGTTGACGCATCACCTCCAAAACACTACGTTTAAATTCTGGGAGTTCATCGAGGAACAACACGCCATTATGTGAAAGAGAAATTTCGCCTGGTTGTGGATAAGCACCACCACCTACCAGAGCAACATCACTTATAGTATGATGCGGACTTCGGAATGGCCGGTTAGCCATTAAGCCGGTGTGTTCTTTTACACCTCCTACAACAGAATGGATTTTAGTGGTTTCAAGAGCTTCTTGAAGTGTCATTGGTGGCAGAATGCTAGGTAGTCGTTTAGCAAGCATAGTTTTACCTGAACCCGGCGGGCCAATCATAATAATATTATGACCACCTGCAGCAGCGATCTCCATACAACGCTTAATGGATTCTTGACCTTTGACTTCTGAAAAATCAAATTTGGGATGCTCTAAGTTTTTATAGAATTCTTCTCTTGTATTGAGAATGGTTTGTTCAATAGGTTCGCCTTTATCAAAAAAGTTAATAACTTCAGTGATGTTTTCAACGCCATAAACTTCAAGTCCATCAACAATAGCCGCTTCTTTAGCATTTTGTTTGGGTAAGATAAAACCTTTAAAACCATCTTCTCTGGCTTTTATGGCTATAGGTAAAGCGCCTTTTATAGGTTGTAAACCACCATCGAGAGATAACTCACCCATAATGATGTATTCGTTAATGTTTGGTGCTTTAATTTGTGATGAAGCGGTAAGAATACCTAAGGCTAATGTCAAATCATAAGCAGAACCTTCTTTACGCAAATCGGCTGGAGCCATATTGACGGTGATTTTTTTGCCAGGGAATTTTAAACCTATGTTTTTTAGCGCCGCTTGAATTCTAAAGCTACTTTCTTTTATGGCATTGTCAGGTAAGCCTACCAAGTGGTAGCCGATACCAGTATCCACATTAACTTCAACGGTTATATTGGTGGCTTCAACACCAAATACCGCACTGCCATAGACTTTGATGAGCATAATTTAAATGTGCTTTTAAGATTTAATAATTTGTTCTCTTGATAAAAGTAACAAATTATTAAATAGGATTAAAAGCTGGAAATAGTATTTATCAAAAATTGAATCAATTTTCAATTTCATTCCCTTCTTTCATCCACTGTGTAATACCACCTTTTAGGTCATAGATTTTTTTAAAACCACGTTGAGCCAGAATATCTGCGCATTTGGCACTACGTCTTCCTGAACGGCAATACACAATGATAGGTTTATCTTTTTGAAGCCCTTCAAGCTTTTGATTAAAGTTGTCGTCAAATACAATATTTTCTGCCCCTTCGATATAATTTTCATTAAACTCTTTAACCGTTCTAACGTCAACCAACTGAACTTCATTATTTTTAAGCAGGGTTTTCATTTCCTTACTATCAATCATAGTGATATTAGTGTATTTCGCTTTCTCTTTACAGCCTAAGTTAAGTAATAAAATTAAAATCAGACTAAATTTAAAATATTTCATAATGTTTTATTTTAATGCTATTTATACATCTTGACTAAACCCTGCGCAATTTTACCATAGCTATTTATATATTAAGGATTCGCGCAGAGCATACAAAGTTTTTATACCAACCCACTCAAAGCAAACTTATTAGTTTAATATTCTTATTAACCTGAGTTCGACTAATAACACAAATTCACTTTTATCCTAAATTTTACGTTTGTTTTTCATTATAAAGCCTAATTTCGATACTCCCGACTTAATTCGGGATTCTTCTTTTTACTCAGAAAAACCACTCAATTTGACGGCTTTATAAAATTAGGTTATTTAAATTGAACTCAGGTTATTAATATAAAGCATCTAAGAACTTTAAATTTTTTCACTATTAACTACTCCTCAACTTCTCCGTGCCAATCGGTAATACCACCTTCAAGGTTGGATACATCTGAAAAGCCCATTTGTTCCATAATATTGCAAGCCATAGCACTTCGTCCACCTGATTTACAATATAAATAATAGGATTTTGTTTTGTCGAGTTTTTCAATTTCTTCGACAAAGCTTTGAGCATCTTGTACATTTATAAGTTTAGATTTTGGAATATGTTTTTCTTCATATTCTTCAGGGGTTCTTACATCAAGAATAACACTGTTTTGATTTTCTTTTTGAGCTTTTTCCCATGATTTGTTATCTAAATTTTTCATTTTACTATCTTGACCTTCTCATTTGGAAGGAACTTTTTTAAAAAATTAATTATTAGTTTATTTATTTTAAATTTTCAAATTGTTCGTTTTCAAATTTATAAATTAATCACAAGGTTCCTCTTAAATCTTGCTCGCGTTCTATGGCTTCAAAAAGCGCTTTGAAATTACCTTTTCCAAAAGATTTCGCTCCCTTTCTTTGAATAATTTCAAAAAACATTGTCGGTCTATCTAAGACAGGTTTGGTGAAAATTTGCAATAGATAGCCTTCATCATCTCTATCGATTAAGATACCGAGTTCTTTTAAAGGCTCTAAGTCTTCATCTATTTCACCTACTCGATCTAAAACGGTGTCGTAATAAACTTCAGGAACGTATAGAAATTCCACGCCACGATCTCTTAAGTCTGTTACAGTTTCAATAATGTTATCTGTGGCTACGGCAATGTGTTGGACACCTGCACCATTATAGAAGTCGATATATTCTTCAATTTGTGATTTCTTTTTTCCTTTTGCAGGTTCATTAATAGGGAATTTTATACGGCCGTTGCCATTACTCATTACTTTACTCATCAAAGCCGTGTATTCTGTTGAAATATCTTTGTCGTCAAAAGACACAAGCTGTGCAAAGCCCATAACATTGGCGTAAAATTTACACCACTTATTCATTTCGTTCCAACCTACATTACCAACCATATGGTCGATGTATTTGATACCTGTTGATTTGGTTTTATAAGGCTTATCCCAAACTTTATAACCAGGTAAAAATGGACCGTGATAATCTTTGCGTTCTACAAAAAGATGAACGGTTTCGCCATACGTATGAATACCTGATATAATGGCTTTGCCATTACTGTCTTCAATAGTATAAGGTTCGCAAAAAGATTCTGCACCTCTTTTGGTGGTTTCTTTATAACTTTTTGTGGCATCGTCTACCCAAAGCGCAATGTATTTTACACCGTCGCCGTGTTTGTTGATATGTGTATTGATATCGCCTCCAGGTTCAAGTGGACTAGTTAATACTAATCTGATTTTGTCTTGCTGCAAAACATAAGAAACTGTGTTTTTCTTACCAGTTTCCAGTCCGGCGTAAGCTATTGGTGTAAAACCCCAAGCCGTTTGATAATAATAAGCGGCTTGCTTGGCATTGCCGACATAGAGTTCAACAAAATCGGTTCCTAAAATGGGTAAAAAATCTTCGGCTTCTGGATTTTCTACGGGTAAGTTTAAGCTGGTTGTATCGGTTTTCATAAGCCCATCCTAACCTTCCCAAAGGGAAGGAACTATTTTATTTAAGGTTAATATATATTTTATTCTTTTCAACTTTTGATTTTCAAAATTTCAAATCATTACATCTTCAAATTAAATCATTCTAACCAAGATTTATAATAGGTGCCATCAGACAATTTCATACCATCTTCTGTAATTTGAAGAGGTTTAAAGGTGTCTACCATTACAGCGAGTTCTTCAGTTTTAGTTTTACCAATGCTGCGTTCTGCTGCTCCTGGATGTGGCCCGTGAGGAATGCCTGCAGGATGCAATGAAATATGTCCTCGGTCTATGTCATTGCGACTCATAAAGTCGCCATCTACGTAATATAAAACTTCGTCGCTGTCTATATTAGAATGGTTATAAGGTGCTGGAATACTCTCTGGATGATAATCGTATAATCTGGGGCAAAATGAACATACTACAAAAGCATCGGTTTCAAAAGTTTGATGTACTGGCGGTGGTTGATGTATGCGTCCAGTTATGGGTTCAAAATCGTGTATGGAAAATGCATACGGAAAATTATACCCGTCGTAGCCCACAACATCAAACGGATGTGTAGCGTAAACCATTTCAAACAAGTCATTTTGTTTTTTGACTTTGATAACAAAATCGCCTTTTTCGTCGTGAGTTTCTAAGTCTTGTGGTGCTCTGAGGTCTCGTTCACAAAAGGGTGAATGTTCTAAGAGTTGCCCAAAATAGTTGCGATAGCGCTTGGGCGTATAAATTGGTCTTGTCGATTCTACAATAAACAAGCGATTGTCTTTGGTGTCAAATTCGATTTTATAAATTATTCCACGTGGAATAAGCAAATAATCACCGTATTTGAAATTGATATTACCAAGATGGGTTCTTAGTTTACCGTTGCCTTCGTGAATAAAAATTAATTCATCGGCATCGGCATTTTTATAAAAATAATCATCGGTACTCTGTTGAGGTGCTGCCAACGTAATGTTGACATCACTATTGTGCATTACTATTTTTCTGCTTTCTAAAAAATCTGCCTCTGGTTTTACATCAAAGCCTTTCAACCTTAGAGATTCTAAATTGTTTTTTACAGCAATTTTAGGAGCGATTGATTTTTGAGATTGTATAGCTTTTACTTGGGTAGGCCGATGTACGTGATAAGAATTGGTTGACATTCCGTCAAAACCTATGGTGCCAAACAATTGTTCATAATACAAACTGCCGTCTGGTTTTTTGAAAATAGTATGGCGTTTACGTGGTATTTTACCAAGTTTATGATAAAAAGGCATATTTTTTATAATTTATTCAAATATCGTGAATAATAGTTAATTTAAAAAATTAAATCTGCATAATTGAGTTGGTTTAAAGGCTTCATTTTTTTGTTTCAATTTAAAATTTAATACTGAAAATGGCTTAGGGATAGTAGCGGCATCTTTTTTGGCTTATAACTTAGTTGAGCTAAGCTGACAGAGTCTCGCCAAAAGCGAGAATCCTGTTAGGTTTTGTGAAACTTGGTATAAGCCAAAAAAATATAGCGGATAGCCCGTTAAAAGCCCCAAATATATACTGATTAAAACCAGTAACCTAAGCTAAAATACCAATGACTATCTCCTGTTTCTGGTGAGTAAGAATATTTGACATCAATAGGGCCAAAGATAGTTTTGTACCCGTAGCCAATGGCATAACCACTAAATTCGGGCGAGGTGAACCATTCGCCATTTGATAAAATATCGTCTTCTACATTGGCGTAATTGGCACTTAAAATCAGGTGATTTTGTGTATAAAAGTTGTAATCAATTTCAATCATTCCTTTAATATAACTGTCTGCAGAAATACTAAAAAGGTCGTAACCGTAAAAGGGTCTAAAATTGTTGATGGTTTTATTGCCATAGCCACCAAGAAAGAAATTTAGGCTGCTCACTTCTTCTTGACCAATTCTAAAACCTAACTCTGAAGAAAAGCGTGTGGTTATTTTTTCCCAAGGTGTAGTGACATAACCAACACGTCCTTTTGCTACAGAAAATTCACTAATTCCGCTATTGTCTAAATCGTTGAAATAGAGGTGAAAATTTCCGCTAAAATAAACACCTTTTGTGGGGAAAAATTTATCATCTAAACTGTCATAGTCCAAATAGCCATAAGCACTTAGCAGATTAGAGTCTTGAATGACCGTTTCTCTATCTGTATTGGTCAGGTCGTTATCAATGGTTTCTGTTGTCGCACTAATGTCTTTTTGTTCAAGGCCAATACCAAATCTAAAATCTTTAAAAAGAAAAGTTTCTATAAAAAGTTGGTTTGTAAAATCATTAATATCAAGTCTTATTTGATTAACATTAAAATCTCCTAAATCAGAATTTTGTTGAACAAAGTCAAAATCAACGTTGTCTTCAAACTGGTTGAATCTTGATTTTACACCAATGCTCCAATATTTTCCTTTGTCAATAAAATATTCAAAATTATAGCGAATATTATCTCCTAAAATAAGGTCTAAACTCATCACGTCATTGGTTTGTATAAGGCTTTTTCGGGTGAGGTTAACTAATAGGCCACTTTTGTATAAATCATCGTAATGGGCTGCAAGTTTTAAAAAATTTTTATTTTGACTCTCTTCTACTTCAACAACTAAACTTTGTTTGTTGTTTTGTCTTTTTATATAGTAAGTTACACGATTAAAATTCCCTGTGGCTGATAAATTATTTAAGCCATTATTTAAGTCATCATAAGCAATTTTTTGATTTGTTTCTACTTTGAGTTTTCCTCTAATGTAGTTTCTTGGAAAGGTTTTGTTGCCTAAAATTTCAATCCCATCAATGTAAACAGAATCAATAATTTTTATCGGTTTTTTCTTGGTCTTAGGTAGTTTTTGAAGTTCGGCAAGTTTTTCAAGTTCTGGGTATTTATCGATGGCAGCAATCAGTCCGTTATTGATAATAGTTTCGCCTTCATCAAAAGACAAAACAGTGAAATTTCTGATATCAGGTCTAATATAGACGTCAGTTTGTTGCCGTTTGGTTTTCATGGCTTTAATGGTTCTAAAATTGTTGACCTGATTCATGATATCTAAACCGCTTTTAAGTTTTTCACGTGAAAATAGACTATCCTGAACATCAACACCAATAATGTAATCCATTCCCTTTAATTTGAGTTTGTTAACCGGATAGTTGTTGACAACGCCGCCATCTGTTAGCAGTTGTCCGTTAATTTCTACAGGTCTAAACAAGGTTGGTATAGCGCCACTGGCAGAAATGGCTTGTGCCAGATTGCCTTGGTCTAATATCACTTCTTGACCAGTTTCAATGTTAGTCGCTACACAAAAAAAAGGAGTTTTAAGTTGACTAAAGTCATTGGTTTCTACATGTTGAGTAAGTTGAGCCAATAAGTTATAGATGTTTTGTCCTTTTGAAATACCTGTGGGAATAGTGATGTTAAAATTGTCAAAAGGAAAGGAGAAGGCATATTTTTCAGCTTCCTCACGCTCGTAAAAGGTCTTAGCTTCTCTCGGTAAATCGTCTCTGATAAGTTTGGTAAAATTGGTTTTGTTAAAAATAGAATCTAATTGTTTTGCATTGTAGCCTGAAGCATACAGTCCACCAATAATAGCGCCCATACTGGTGCCTGCGATATAATCTATTTTGACACCGCTTTCTTCTATCATTTTTAAAGCACCAATATGAGCTAAGCCTTTAGCGCCTCCACCGCTTAACACCAAGCCCACTTTAGGGCGAATGGTGTCAGTTTGATTTTGAGACCAAAGGCTCAAACTGATAAAAAATATAGATATATAAAGTTTTAGTTTCATTTATGTTTTTGAAAAATAATCTTTAATCATTTTAGCTTTTGATTGACCAACAATTTTGGTGAGTTGCTTTTCATCAGCGGTTTTTATACGTTTGACAGACCTGAATTCTTTTAATAAATCTAAAACGGTTTTTTGACCTATGCCTTTAATGTTTTCTAATTCGGTTTCAATGGCTTGTTTACTTCGTTTTTGACGGTGAAAGGTAATGCCAAATCTATGCGCTTCATTCCTTAGTTGTTGAATAATTTTTAAACTTTCAGATTTTTTGTCTAAATATAG
>JASMTR010000003.1:0-27159 GCA_041694175.1 Bacteroidales bacterium | reverse complement strand
CACTTGCTCCAGGCGCAACACCTATAACACCAATAGAATTGTTTAAGGCAGCAATAGTACCAGCTACATGTGTTCCATGTCCATTTCCATCATCTAAAGATTTACCATCTCTTCCAGTGGTAAATGCATTAAAACCAAGTGAAGCATCAACATTTAAATCTGGATGATCTAAATCAATACCTGAATCTAAAATCCAAGCCACGTTTGATCCAGTATAATTTGTAACACCGTTCACACGAGTTATACCCCAAGGTGTTTGCTGAGAAGAAGTATTATCACCACCAGTATCTCCGCCTCCATCATTTGGGTCACAAGGGCCACCATTTGGAGTTCCACAAGGTGGTGCAAATTGAACAATACGATCTTGTTCTATATATTTAATTCTACTATCGTTTCTTAAAGTATTTACTTCACTTTCAGATAGCTTTAAAGTTGCTCCTGTCAAAACCTTAGAATAAACCGCTATAGGCTTCTTTGTAGATATTTTTTTATCAGAAAGTAAAGATTCAACAGTATTAGAAACATTTTGGCGTGCAGCAAATAAAGACTTTGAAGAATTATCAACTACATCTTTTTTAAAGACAATAATATATTGATCTGGAATTGGTCTTGATTCACCAACATTATTAAAGGAGTCAAAACTTTCTAACTCTTCAAGATTTTGTAAATTTTCAGTTTCAGTGTTATTCTCAGAACAAGAAAAACATAACAGTGCAAATACTGAAATTAATAGAAATTTGAATTGATTTTTAATTTTCATAAGGGTATGTTTTAGATTATTAATAATTCAAACATAACAAAATATTAACAAATTAAAAGACAAATCATTTTTTTTATAAAATTAAAGTCGAATTCCATCATATTTTTTTTAAAAAAACAATTGATTTAGCAATTGAAGTATAACGCCTTTTACATATATTCACTTTTAAAATTATTAAATGCACAAAACAAAAGAAAGCATTAAACGCTGTCAATGGGCAACAAAACACCCACTTGAAGAACACTACCACGACACCGAATGGGGTGTGCCTGTTTATGACGATCAAAAATTATTTGAAATGTTATGCTTAGAAAGTGCTCAAGCAGGCTTGAGTTGGCTGACTGTGTTACAAAAAAGAGAAAACTATAAAATTGCTTTTAAAAATTTTAACATTGAAAAAGTAACTAATTTCGGTGAAGAAAAAGTAGAAGAATTATTACAAAACAAAGGCATCATAAGAAATCGATTAAAAGTGAAAGCCTTTATCAATAATGCCAATTGTGTTTTAGAAATTCAGAAAAAACACGGAAGTCTATCTAAATATTTATGGAAGTTTGTTAATCATCAACCTATCCGAAATGCGTTCAAATCTACATCTGAAGTTCCTACTAAAACAGAAATTTCTGATCTAATGAGTAAAGATTTAAAGAACAATGGGTTTAAATTTTTGGGCTCAACAACTTGTTATGCTTTTATGCAAGCCGTAGGTATGACAAATGACCATACTACAGATTGTTTTAGACATGAAAAGATTAAAAACCTAAATCAACACCTATGACCCAACTGACAAATAGAAAAATAATTCCTATTCCAATTCTATAATAACCGTAGTGCTTAAAACCATAAGCCGCAACCAACTTTATAAATATTTTGACCGTGATAAAAGCGCTCACAAAAGCCACTATCATTCCGATGAGTAAAACCAAAATTTCGTGATTTGTAAATGATACTGGTGTTTTATATAAATCGTAACCTGTTGCGGCAATCATAGTTGGGACAGCCAACAAAAATGAAAATTCCGTAGCTTGGGTTTTATTGAATTTATTGAACACACCTCCAATAATAGTTGATGCGGCACGCGATGTTCCAGGAACCATAGACAGACATTGGAACAAACCAATAAACACCGCATTTTTAATAGGAATTTGACTCAAATCAACGACTTGTGTTTCTTTTGCCACTACTTTCTTATCAATTAAAATCAAGACAATTCCACCAATGATTAAGGCTACTGCAACCACAGTCGGGTTAAACAAGTAACTTTTAATAATATCATACGCTAACAACCCAATGATAGCTGTTGGAATAAATGCAGCCATTAGTTTTACATAAATATCGATGCCTTGAAGAAAGCGTTTGTAGTACAAACCAATAATCGCCAATATGGCTCCAATTTGAATAGATACAATAAATGAATCTACAAAACCACCTTCTTCGGTAATCCCTAAAGCGGCTTTAGTGAGAATCATATGCCCTGTAGATGACACTGGCAAAAACTCAGTAAGCCCCTCTATTATGGCTATGATGATGCTTTCTATAATAGACATAAAGATGGTTTTGGGCGCAAAGATATTATTTTAGAAAATAGGGTTATATGAAAGCAATGGAAAAAATATATTATATTTATTGACAAATTTTAAAAACCAACCTACCATGTTTAAAATCAAAACCGAATTTAAATGGACTATCATTTTTATATTGATGAGTTTGCTGTGGATTTACTTAGAAAAAATCACTGGTTTACATCATGAACATATTGAATACCAGCCATATTACACTAATCTCTATGCTATTCCTGCTATTTTAATTTATGTTTTAGCCTTGAAAGAAAAAAAACAAAAGTTTTATAATGGTATGATGAGCTACAAAAACGCTTTTATCAGTGGACTGATATTAACTTTAATGATCAGTTTGCTTACACCACTTAGTACTTATGCTTCCGTAGAATATATTTCTCCTGAGTTTTTCGGTAATGCCATTGAAAAAAGTGTTGAATTAGAAATGATGACTAAACCTGAGGCTTTAGATTATTTCAACACACAAAACTATATGCTTCAATCTTTAATGTTTGCACCAATATTTGGTATAGTCACAACGGCAATTGTTGCCATTTTTGTTAGAACTAAATCAAAATAAAAGATGTCTAAAATTTCCTATTTTGAAAAACAAAATACTACATTGGTTTGGGTGGTTTGTATTATTGTGTTTGTCATTATTTTAGTCTTAGGTTTTAATGGAGATGACATCACAAATGATGAAGGCGACAAAATGCATACTATATTTGTCTATATTAATTTAGCAATAATTCTAGCCGCCTTTCTCCTATTTTACGATATGAAAATAATCTTATCTGAAGAGAATTTGAAGGTAAAATTTGGAATAGGTGTTTTTAAAAAGAAATTTAAACTTGAGGATATTAAAAAGTCTAGCGTAGACATACATAAACCCTCTATGATAAATGGTATAGGTTGGCGTTATAGCTTAAAAGGTGACATGCTTTTTAATACTAAATTCGGCACAGCTGTTCGATTTAAATTGAAAAATAGCAACAAGTCTTACTCTATTGTGACCTCAAATTATAATGAATTAAAAGAAAAGTTGATTCAATCAGTTGAAAATAAGTCTTTAGAAAACAATACATAAAATTTAATGTTTAAGATAGTATTTGTATTTTTAAAACAAAAATCTGTACTATGCCAAGCATTATAAAAACGCAAAAACAAAATGTAACTTATCTATATCTTAATCGTCCTGAAAAATTTAATAGCTTTAATCGCGAGATGGCATTATCGCTACAAAAACACCTCGATGATTGTATAAGAGACAACACCACAAGAGCTTTAGTTTTGATTGGAAAGGGCAAAGCCTTCTGCGCAGGTCAAGATTTACAAGAAGTTACTAATCCCGATGAAAATCCGGGTTTTAAAAAAATCCTTGAAGAGCATTACAATCCCATTGTCACCCGTATTCGAAATATGGAAATTCCTGTTATTGCAGCAGTGAATGGCGTTGCTGCTGGTGCTGGTGCTAACTTAGCTTTATGTTGTGATGTTGTTGTGGCCTGTGAAAAAGCCAGTTTTATTCAAGCTTTCAGCAAAATAGGGCTTATTCCTGATAGTGGCGGCACTTATTTTTTACCTCGACTTGTTGGATTTCAACGTGCTTCTGCCCTAGCGATGCTCGGTGATAAAATTGATGCGTTTGAAGCTGAACGTATGGGTATGATTTATACCTACTATTCTTCAGAAACTTTTGAAAATGAAGTTGATAAATTAGCACATCGCCTTGCTAATATGCCAACCAAAGCTTTAGGTTTAATTAAAAAAGCTTTGAATCAAAGTCTTGAAAATGGTCTAGAAGACCAATTGGCATTAGAGTCTAAATATCAAATTGCTTCAGCGCAAACAGAAGATTATCAAGAAGGCGTGAATGCTTTTGTTGAAAAGCGTCAACCCAAATTTAAGGGGAAATAAAAATAGCGATCTTAAAACTTTTTGTCATCTGAATTTAGTTCAGAATCTGTTTTAAGACCGCTATTATACTTTTAAATTTATGGAGTTTAAACTCTTACGTGTCCATCGCCAAAAACATAATATTTGTTAGTCACTAATTGTTTAAGTCCTAATGGACCTCGATGGTGGAGTTTATCGGTTGATATAGCCAACTCAGCGCCAACGCCCATTTGTCCACCGTCTGTAAAACGAGAAGATGCATTTTGATAAACAGCTGCAGAGTCAATTTGTTCCATAAATTGAGCAGCTTCATCTGTATCTTCTGTCATAATAATAGACGAATGTTTACCTGAATATTTATTAATTTTTTCAACAGCTTCATCAAAATGACTTACTGAAGATAAAACAATTTTCATTGCTAAAAACTCCTCATACCACGTGTCTTCATTTTCTACTTTTGCTTCGTCTTTAAGGACTTGGGAAACTTTGGCGTCAGTTAAAATTTCTACTTTATGAGATTTTAGCGTATTACCTAATTCAGCAACTTTTTCCTCAAAGTTTGGTAGCCTCTCATCTATCAAAACTTTATCTAAAGCATTACATCCTGAAATTTTATCCGTTTTAGCATTGATTAATACTTTTAAAGTTTTATCCCAATCTGCATGTTCTGAAATATATAGGAAATTGTTACCACGACCACTGATTAATACCGCACAAGTGGCGTGCGTTTTTACAAAATCAATCAATCTTTCACCGCCTCTTGGCACAATTAAATCTAATTTTTCAGATGGATTTCTTAAAAACTCTTGGGTTTCTTCTCTATTGATGTGCATTAATTTTATCCAATCTTTAGACAAACCGTTTTCTTCCAGGGCTTTGTGCCAGCATTCTTCCAAAATGATATTAGAGTTGACTGCTTCTTTTCCTCCTTTAAGTAAAATTTTGTTATTGGCTTTGAAAGCTAAAACAGCTGCTTCAATCGTGACATCTGGTCGAGATTCGTAAATGATTAAAATCGTTCCAAATGGATCTGTTTTGTTGATGATTTTTAAGCCACTATCTAAAGTGGTATCTGATATCACATTACCAACAGGATCGTCTTGGTCTTTTACTTCTTTGATGGCTTGTATCATTCCGTCAACTTTTTTGTCGTCAACTACAAGTCTATCGTAAAGTGCTTGATCATCTCTATTAAAAGCATCCAAGTCTTTTTTATTAGCTTTTATGATATCTTGTCGTTTATCCTCTATGATGTTCATCATAGATTGCAAAACATTATTTTTAGTTGTTGTATCTAATAACTTCATAATTTGATTTTTAAATTTTGATTAAACAGAAAATTTAGTTCCAACTTTTTTGCCATCCAAAATATCTAAAATGATATTTTCTTCTTTTCCGTTAGCAATATAAGTGGGTATGTTTTTACATGCCGTTTCTTTGGCAATTCTAAGTTTAGATTCCATACCGCCACGGCCTTCACCTTCGCCTTTTTCAGACTCTTGAACGTATTTTTCAACGTTTTCATGAACTTTCACTTCATTTAATAGTTTAGAAGATTCGTGTTCTGGATGTCCTGTGTATAAACCATCGATGTCGGTCAACATAATCATAGCGTCTGCATTGACCAAGTCGGCAACCAAACTTGCTAATTCATCATTGTCAGTAAACATTGACATAGATAATGATACAGCGTCATCTTCGTTGGCAATAGGTATGATGCCTTCTCTTAAAAGACCTTCATAGCAATTGATCATATTTTGACGGTATTTGCCTGGAGCAAAATCTCTTTTAGTAGCCAAAACTTGCGCGCACCTCATTCCAAAACTATGAAACATCGTATAATAATGTCTCATCATACGAGGCTGCCCTACGGCAGAATAAATTTGGCGCCTTACAGAAGGGTTTTCTTCATTACTTTTTCCAAGAACTTCTTTACCTGCAATGGCAGAACCTGAAGACACCAAAATGGTAATAATATCGCGTTCATACAAATAAGCAATTTGTCTCACTAAATTTCTAAGTATAGGACCTACTATGCGATTGTTTCTATTGGTCATCACATTAGTTCCTACTTTTACGACTATTCGTTTTTTAAACATCATTGATAGGTTTTATTCACCTAACTCAACAGCTCTATTGAAAGCTGCATAAGCGGCGTCTTTAATAAGTTCTTTTACATTATTATCGTCCATGGAATCGAGCGCTGCACGAGTCGTGCCACCTTTAGAGGCCACGCGATCCATCCAGGTTTCGGGAGACAAGTCAGAGTCATTAAATAATTTTACTGCTCCTTCAAAAGTATTGCTAACTAATACTTTAGAGTCATTATCTGAAAAGCCCATTTTTTTAGCAGCTTCAAGCATAGATTGCATAAAGTAAAAAATGTAAGCTGGACCACTGCCAGAAATTCCAGTTGATTTATTGATAAAATCTTCGTCTTTAACGTGAATTGATGCGCCTGTAGTATCGATTAGATTTCTTACCATTAGTAGCTCTACTCTTGATACGCTATCAGACTCTGTAAATGAAGTGACACCTTTGCCAACCTTAGCAGGAAGATTTGGCATAGTCCGTACAACTTTAGATACACCTAATAACTCCTGTATTTTTTCTATTGTCACTCCAGCCATTAAACTTACAAATATTTGTTGGTCATTAACGTGTGGTTTTATTTTTTCAAATAAATCTTCGCAATGATATGGTTTAACTGCTATAAAAACGATATCCGCATCAGGAAGACAGTCCTCAATTTTTTCGTAAACATCAAATTGTTTATTTTTTCTGAGTAATTCAATAGTTTCTGTAGAAACGTCGTGAATCATCAACTTACGTCTGTTGAGTAAAGCCGATTGCACCATACCTTCAGAATACGTGAGCCCCATATTTCCAGCTCCAATAACTAATACTTTCATGTTTTAATTTTATAATTAATATTTGATTTACTTACTACAATGATTATGCAGACACAGGCAAAACAATAATAAGTTTACTTAACATATAATGTAATTCCGCTTTGAAATCAATCTATAACTGTCATTAGAGGTATTTTCTAATATAAAAAATAAATTAAAAACAACTGACATATCGGCATAAAAAAACCCCAGCGAGCTGAGGTTTTAATATTTCAAATAATTTTAAAGCTTTTTCATACCTTGTTCAATCATATTATAAAATTGATCGAGTTTTGGTAAAACAATAATTTTTGTTCTTCTATTTCTTGCTCTCCCAAGTTTATCGCTATTAGACTCTAATGGAACATATTCTCCACGTCCTGCAGCAACCATACGGCTTGGGTCAACATTGTATTCATTTTGAAGTACACGTACTACTGAAGTTGCTCTTTTGGTACTTAAATCCCAATTATCTTCAAAACATTGCTTAGAAATTGGCACATTATCAGTGTGACCTTCTACCATAAACTCAAAATCAGGTTTTGCTATTATTACTTTAGCTACTTTCCCGAGTACTTCTTTAGCTCTGTCGGTGAGTTGGTATTGTCCACTACCAAAAAGTAACTTATCAGAAATAGAAACAAACACAACACCTTTTTCTACATTAATTTGAATATCTTCATCATCCATGTTACCAACGGCTCCTTTAAGACTTGTAACTAAGGCTAATGTCACGCTATCTTTACGATTAATAGCATCTCGCATAGTTTTAATCTGAAGGTCTTTTTCTTTCATACTCTCAAGAGTTTTTTCTAGATTTTCAGCACCTTTTTGAGTTAAGGTCGTTAAATCGCCTTGGGTATTGATTAAAGCTTCATTGGTTTGTTGTAGAGTTTTAATTTGATCTTTGTAAGAAGAAGTTAAAGCATCTTTTTCATCCTGACAAATATTAAGTTTCATAGTGGCATTGTCAAGCATGGCTTTAGTTTCCCTGTACTTATTTTCTGCTTCTGCGAGCTTTTTTTTAGAAACGCAAGAAGACAAAATGGTTACTAATGCAATAAGACTTACTAATACTCTCATAAGAATTTTATTTAAATTTATTTACATTACAAAAGTATAGTAAATAAGGGCTACGACAATACAGTTTAACTTTAATTTAGTGTAACTAATTTAAGTCTTTATAGTGTTTTTTTTGAAGCAAAAAATATTGAAACACAATAGACCAAGTTGTATAATATTTATAGGGATTCAATGTTTTTTTGCGTTGCTTTAAAATTTTAATGCCATGCTTGTAAAACGATAAATGTGCCATTAAAACAGCAAAAATATGTTTAAATTGACCTAAAAACAAAAATCTTACACATGCTAGACCATCTAAAAGTAAACGTTTTACTAAAACTAAAACAAACCACGGCGAAGCGACATTTTTGGTAATATTAAAAAGGGAATTTCTAAAGTTCAAAAAGGTTTTTTTGGGATGAAAAGCACTCAATGTCCCTCCACCAAGGTGATAAATACAAGATTGATGACAATACCAAATTTTGTAACCTAGATTATGTATACGCCAACATAAATCTATCTCCTCTTGATGTGCAAAATAGATTTCGTCAAAACCGCCTGTTTCCCAAAAGACTTCATTTTTTATAATTAAACAGGCTCCACTCGCCCATAAAATTTCTGAGTCTTTGTCATACTGCCCGTTATCTTTTTCGAGTGTATTAAAAATTCTACCTCTGCAATAAGGGTAGCCACAGATATCGAGAAACCCACCTGCAGCACCTGCATATTCAAAGTATTCTGGTTTGCTATAATCTAAAATTTTTGGCTGAATTACAGCAACATCTTTATGGGTTTGAAATGTTTTTATGATTGGTTTTAGCCAATTTTCACAAACGGAAACATCATTGTTCAACAGAATATAAACATCTTCTTCTATGTGCTTAAGTCCTTGGTTATAACCACCTGCATAACCTGCATTAGTTGAATTAGAAATAATTTTTACTTCAGAAAAATGTTTTTTTATATACTCTAATGATTTGTCTGTGGAAGCGTTGTCCACAACATAAACTTGAGCTTCTTCGGAGTGTTTTACTACACTTGGCAAAAAGGTTTTGAGAAGGTCAACACCATTCCAATTTAATATGACGACGGCAATTTTCAAGGTTTAATTGAAATTTGGAAGCTCTTGTAAAAAAATATAAGTTTGATTTTCATAGTCGAGTTTGCAAAAATAGTGATTTAATCCATTAGTTAACATTAAAAAATTTGCATTTAAACTTAAGTTGTATCTAGCAATTTGATCAAAAGTGTCTTGGTTAATCTTAACTTCAGGAGATTTACATTCTACGATTAACTGAATTTTAGCATTGGGTTCAAAAACAACAATATCATAACGTTTTGACATAGCATTTATTTCAACTTTCTTTTCTTCATTCATTAAAGACATTGAACAGCCTTTTTCTTTTATTAAAAATTGGACGCAATGTTGTCTTACCCATTCTTCTGGTGTAAGTACAACAAACTTTTTTCTCAAGACTGAAAAAATCTTAATTTTGTTGTGATGCTTTTGAAATCTAAAATTGTATTTCGGAAAATTAAGATTTTGCATTCTTATATATTGTTTAAATTGCAAGATTTAATAACTGGCTTTTATGGAAAACGCTGAAGCTTTACTCAAACGTCTTCAACAAAAAGATTACAAACCAATTTATGTGCTTGTTGGGGTTGAAGAAACCTATTTTGTCGATTTAATATCAAATTATATTGAACAAAATGTGCTAACTCATGAGCAACAAGCTTTTAATCAAACCATTTTATACGGCAAAGATACAGATGTTGAAGAATTAATCAATGCTGCTAAGCGCTATCCTATGATGGCCGATTACCAAGTCCTTATTGTTAGAGAATCTCAACAACTTAAAGATATAGACAAACTTGAAGCTTATGTTAACAACCCACAACCCACTACTCTATTGGTACTCTGTTTTAAGCATAAAAAAGTAGATGGTAGAAAAAAGATTTTTAAAGACATTAAGAAAAAATACGAATTTTATCAAACGGGTAAAATTTATGAAAAACACGTGTTGAGATGGATGAGTAATAGTTTGAGAAAATCTGACTTCAGTATTGAACCCAAAGCTTCTAAAATGTTATTAGAGTTTTTGGGTAATAATATTTCAAATATTAATAAAGAATTAGAAAAGCTCAAACAAATTTTACCAAAATCAACTACAATAAAACCCGAACATATTGAAGAACATGTGGGCATTAGCAAAGACTACAACAATTTTGAACTGATTAATGCCATTGGTTTAAAAGACGAATTCAAAGCGCAAAAAATCGCTAAATATTTTACACAAAACCCTAAAAATCACCCTCTTCTGCTCAGCTTAGGTTTAATGTTTAGCTATTTCAATAAAGTACTGACATATCACGCTTTAAATAACAAAAGTGAATCTAATGCTGCTAAGGCACTAGGCGTACCGCCGTATTTTGTAAAAGATTATATCAATGCTTCAAAAAAGTACAGCATGAAAGATACGACTCGAGCAATAGAATTAATACGTGAAACTGATGCTCAAAGTAAAGGGATTAATTTTTCCCAAACCAATGATACTGATTTACTAAGAACTTTGCTGGTCAAAATAATGAGAGCTTAATTTTCTTGTTGCTTTAACTTTTCTATTTCTTTAGCAACTTCTTCTGCTTTTGCTGTTTTTTGGTCAGCGAGTTGCCTATTGGTTTTAGATAAATCAAAAGCTTCTTTTTGAAGTTTAGCATACTGGTCTCTGAGTTGATCTAATTTTGATTTTTTCTTAAATAATCCAAACATAATTTTTTAAACAAAGATAGATTTAAAATAAGCCTAAACTTCTAAAGCAATTGGCATTAACCTTTATTTAATGTATATCTAAAGATTTGAGCATTTTAGGTTGTTCATTTTTAATTTCTGCAAAAAACTGAGTGAATTCACTTTCAAAAGTATCGTAATGCTCAATCAATAAATCTACAGAGTCATCAAGTTGAGTTTTGAACTTGGTTTTATGGTTCATTTGGTTCAATATATCTCTTAAATCATCAGTATTTTTATAGCTAACCAACCAATTGTATTTTTTCATTACCGGTAGAATTTGATTTACTTTTTTTGGTAATAATTCTTTTCTTTTTTCTAATGCACTATAAAATGATTCTGCAAAATGCGATAAACTTACTGCTGAATAATCATCAAAATTTTTAGCTAAAAAGTGGTCGTAAAACATATCAACTATCACACTGCTATAATGTCTAAAATCAGAAAATAATAGTTTTTTGCTTTGTCTAAATATAGGATGTGCATCTGTATAAGTATCTATAGCACGATGAAGGAGTATGCCTTTTTGAATATTTGATGAGTAATTTTGGTACTGACTCCCGTATATAAAGTCAGCGATAAAATTACCAATTTTGATATCTTCGTTATCGCCAGATAAGTATATGTGAGCCAAATAATTCATTGTTTAAAAGTAGAATAAAAAAATATGTTATCCTTATATTTTGTGTATTTTTGAGAGAGTTTTGACATTTATCATTTTTTAAATCTAACCTATGACACTAATCAAATCTATATCTGGAATCAGAGGCACTATTGGCGGTAAAGTTGGCGATAATTTAACGCCAATTGATGCAGTAAAATTTGCATCCGCTTACGGCACTTGGCTTAAGTCTTATCGCAAGAAAGAAACTTACAATGTAGTTATTGGTCGAGATGCCAGACCATCGGGCAAAATGATACAAGAGCTTGTCATTAATAGCTTGCAAGGTTTGGGCATTAATGTGGTAAGCTTAGAATTATCGACAACCCCAACTGTTGAAATGGCTGTAAAACTCGAACACGCTGACGGTGGTATTATTATCACTGCAAGTCATAATCCTGTGCAGTGGAATGCTTTAAAATTACTCAATGAAAAAGGCGAGTTTTTAGATGGTAAAGAAGGTAAAGCTATACTAGACCTGGTTGAAGCTGAAGATTATAATTTTTCAGATGTTGAAGATTTAGGAAAAAGAACAAATCACGATTCATATATTGACTTACACATAGAGGAAATATTAAAATTGGATGATGTTTTAGTAGAAGACATCAAAAAACAAAAATTTAAAGTGGTTTTAGATGCTGTCAATTCTACTGGTGGAATTTCTATTGTACCACTTTTAGAGCAACTTAACGTAGAAGTCATTCAATTGTATTGTGAGCCAACGGGCCAATTTCCCCATAATCCTGAACCGCTTAAAAAGCATTTAACGGAATTATCAAAAACTGTAATTAAGAACAAAGCCGATTTTGGTATAGCTGTTGACCCAGATGTTGACCGATTGGCATTTGTGGATGAAAATGGCGAAATGTTTGGTGAAGAATACACCTTAGTGAGTGTGGCCGATTATATTTTATCACGTCGAGTTGGTAATACGGTAAGCAATCTATCTTCATCACGCGCCTTAAGAGATGTTACTGATAAACACGGCGGTCATTACACAGCAAGTGCAGTTGGAGAGGTTAATGTGGTCAAAACCATGAAAGACACCAATGCTGTAATTGGCGGTGAAGGTAATGGCGGAATTATTTATCCCAACTTACATTACGGCAGAGATAGTTTAGTAGGTTTAGCTTTGTTTTTATCACATCTGAGTCAAAAACAAATGAAAGTTTCTGAACTAAGAAAAACTTATCCAAGCTACTTTATGGCTAAAGAAAAAATACAATTAACCCCACAAATTGATGTTGATGAAATTCTAAAAAAGGTTGAAAACATTTACAAAAACGAAAATCTATCTACGATTGATGGCGTAAAAATTGATTTTGAAAACTCTTGGGTTCACTTAAGAAAATCAAATACAGAACCGATCATTAGAATTTATACTGAAGCGCCTTCACAAAATGAAGCTGACACATTGGCTGAAAAGATGATTTCAGAAATTAAAACATTGACTTAGTAAAGTTATAAAGTCTTATTTTAAATTTCAATAGACCCTTTTCCTTCTCTAATTAGAAGAGGTTCATCATTAGTTAAATCAATGACTGTAGAAGGTGTGTTATCGCCATATCCACCATCTATAACAATATCAACCAATTTATCCCATTTTTCAGCAATTAAACTTGGGTCTGTGGTATATTCAATAACTTCATCTTCATCTTTTATAGATGTAGAAACAATGGGATTACCAAGAGCTCTAACAATTTCCAAAGTTATATTGTGATTAGGCACGCGGATTCCCACAGTTTTTTTCTTTTTAAACACCTTAGGTAAGTTGTTATTGCCAGGTAAAATAAATGTATATGGACCTGGTAAATTTCGTTTTAAAATTTTAAATGTATTTGAATCAATTTGGGCAACATACTCAGAGAGATTACTTAAGCTTTCAAACACAAATGATAAATTGGCTTTTTCTAGCTTTATCTGTTTAATTAAAGCGATTTTTTCAAGTGCTTTTTTACTATTGATATCACAGCCTAAACCATACACCGTATCTGTAGGATATATAACAAGTCCATCATTCTTCAAGACTTTAACGATTTCCTCAATGTACTTTTGTGAGGGATTTTCTTCATAAAGTTTAATTAGCTTTGCCATAGTCATTGATTTTATTCTGGATACTCTACCCTCAAGTGGTAAATGTTTTTCAATTTTCCTTTAAGTATTTTTTTGATTTGCTCAATTTCTTTAAATGTAATATTAGCATTTAAGAATTGGCGCTCTTCGACTTGTTTATCAATGATTTTCTCAACAAAACTGTTAATGATTTTTGTGTTAGGTTCTTTTAAACTTTTACTAGCCGCTTCTACACTATCACACATCATCAAGATAGCAGTTTCTTTGTTAAATGGTTTAGGTCCGGGATAACTAAATTCTTTTTCATCAACATCATTTTCATTTAATTCTTGTTCTTTTTTATAAAAATAATAGACTAAAGACGTGCCGTGATGTGTCCTGATAAAATCTATGATTCTATCGGGGAGATTTTGCTTTTTTGCAATTTCAATCCCAAAAGCTCTATGATTGATAATTATTTTTGCACTTTCATTAGGTTCAAGTTCATCGTGGGCAGAGACAGATGTTTTTTGATTTTCACTGAAATAAGCAGCCTGCTTCATTTTACCAATATCATGGTATAATGCGCCAACTCTTACAAGTAAAGCATTTGCTCCTATTTCATTAGCTGATGCCTCTGCTAAGTTAGCAACGTTTAAAGAATGATGAAAAGTGCCCGGTGCAGTTTCTGCTAATTCTTTTAAAAGTTTGGAGTTGGTATCAGATAGCTCTAAAAGAGAAAGGTCTGAGATTAGTCCAAAAACTTTTTCGTAAGTATAAATTAAAGGTTGCACAAACAACAAACCTACTCCAGAAAGCAAGAAAAGTAAAAATTTATCGCCTTCTATTTCATATATATTTCCTTCCTGTATAAGGTTAAACGCCAAGTAAGAAAATAAATAAACCAAAGTAATTTGAAATACTGAAATAAATAAATTAGCTCGCTTGTAGAGTTCTGATACAGTTAAAATAGTCACAATACCAGCAACTATTTGAAGGAACATATATTCAAAGCTATTAGGAACAATAAATCCTAATATCAACACCGTGATAACATGGGGAAATAAACCTAAACGAGGATCGAAAAAAGCCTTTAATGTAAGCGGTAAAATACATATAGGAACGATATATATATAATCAGGGTTAAAGTGTAAAACTATTAACGACAGCCCTACTATAAATAAAATATTAAAAAAAATAAAGGTAATTTTATTGTTGTCTTCATAAATATCCTCTCTATATTTTTTAATAAATAATAATAAAATCAAAAACGCCAGTGAAACGAGTAACACATAACCTACAACAATAGTAAATAAAGAATTATCATCCCAATCTTGGCTTTCAAACTCTGCCTTTAGAGAAATTAATTTTTGATATTTATCATTATCTACTATTTCGCCCTTACTAATAATTTTACTTCCTTTCTTTACGGTTCCTCGGGTTTGAGATATATTTTCTAAGCTTCTTGTTAAACTTTTTTCTGTCAGTGATGAATTATAAAACACATTGACTTCAGCATGATTATAGAATAAAGAAGTGATTTCATCTTTATAAATAGTGTAATTACTATTTATTATAGCCTCATCAATAAATTTTTTAAGCTCATCTTGCTTGTGAATTGCAGATAACAAAACTTCTTCTATTTTAGCGCCTTTTTTTAACTGTACAACTTTATCTTCAGGATAGCGGTTTTCATCTATTCGCAATCCATACTTATAAAGCTTATTAAACAAGTTTGATGCAAATTTTTTTATTTCACTTTCGTTAACTAAAATGAGCGAATCTTGATTAAATTTTTGATTAAGTTCAACTTTAAATTTTTCTTTAGCCTGATTATATATTGTAGAATCAAAATCATAAAAAGGAGAGTGATTTTCAGAAATTTGATCACGCTCAGCTTTGAGTTGTTCAGCTGATTTTAAAATTGGGTAGTCAAATTGTGCGTAGAGGTTTTCATAAGGCCAAGGTGTATTTTTGTCAATATCATACTTAAACTTAAATCCTTTCGGGAAAAAGTAAACAATTAAGAAAACTGTCAATATTACCAAGAATATTTTGTAAATATTGGCTTGATTTTTATATAGAAATTGTAAAACCTTCTTCAATGATCTAGATTTTAAGCTAAAATAAGAGTTTTTTAAATAACAAAACTAAATTTAGCTTTCATTTGAAAAAATTGTTAAAACCATTTATGACATTTTAATCTTAATACTTTTTATATACATTGTATTAAAAATTTAATTATGGGATATATTAAAACAAATTTTAAAGAAAACAGTAACAGTATTAATTTATATTACGAAGATTACGGTTCTGGACAACCCATTGTGCTTATTCACGGTTGGCCTTTAAGTCATCGTATGTGGGATAATCAAATAGAAGCTCTGGTGAATTCTGGTTATCGTGTCATAGCTTATGACCGAAGAGGTTTCGGACAAAGTTCTAAACCATTTAAAGGCTACGATTATAACACTATGGCTTGTGACTTAAAAGACTTAATTGATCAGCTAGAGTTAAAGAACATCATCCTTGCTGGTTTTTCTATGGGTGGTGGAGAAGTCGCGAGATATATTGGCAGATATGGCACAAAAAATATTAGCAAAGCAATTTTAATAAGCGCTGTGACACCGTTTTTAAAAGAAACAAAAGACAACCCAAACGCAGTAGATAGTTCTGTATTTGATGGTATGAAAGATGGTATAACAAAAGATAGAGCTGGTTTTTTTGAGGAGTTTGGTAAAAATTTTGTCAATTTCGAAAAACTCAACGAACGTGTAAGTTCTGCTCAAGTTCACTTAAATTGGAGCATTGCTATGAGCGCTTCACGAAAGGCAACTTTAGATTGCGTTGACGCTTTCGGTTTAACAGATTTTAGAGAAGATCTTAAGGCTTTTGATATTCCAACAAAAATTATTCATGGAGATGCTGATGAAATTGTTCCTTTTGATGTATCAGGTAAAAAAACTCATAAAATGATAACTAATGCAGAGTTAAGCTTGATTGAAAATGGGCCACATGGTTTATCTATTACTCATCCTAATGAATTAAATAAAGCAATTATAGAATTCTTGAAGTAGTAAATAATAAATATTTACATCATAAAAAAAGCCTGTCGAAATCGACAGGCTTTTTTTGTATTTATTACAAACTATTTTAATTGATTATCAATTTTTTTACAGTTTGCATATTATCTTGATTTACCTTAAGAAAATATGTGCCTTGGCTAAATTGACTTACATCTACTTTTTGAGTTGTCAAAGATTTATCATTATTTATAGACTTAACCAAACGACCTGTAATATCGTAAATTTGTATGTTAGTGTTTTTAGATACTTGATTATATTGAAGAGTTACAAAGTTATCTGTTGGGTTAGGATAAAAACTAAAGATATCCTGATCAAATGATTCAGAGTCAAGGAATTCTGCAGAACAAACCTCAATAGACCAAGAATTAATGGATCCTGTATTGCCTAAAAAGAAATCAGTAACTCTGAGTGTCCATGGTCCAGCCGTATTTCCACCTTCAAAATCAGACAAGTTACCAATAGGCTGGAAAGCACCACCTAAAACATCTTCACAATTATTAGTAGGAAGAGCTATACCGCCGTCTACAAACCTTAAGTCCAAAGCATCTGCATTACACAAATCACGATCCCAAAGTTGAACAACTTGCCCGTCTGGTGACTCTAGTTCTATTTCTATATCATTTAATCTGTTGTGACTTAGGTTTACATTCAAGGAAACGCTAGCTACAAGATCGTTTTGTGAAATATTTATGACAGATTCGGCAGGAGGACCCGGCATAGGGCCTACAAAACCCATACCATCAGGTATGCTAGTTGTGGAAGTATTACTTCCATTCTCACAAATTGCATTTACACTAATAAATTCATCGTTTACTGAGAAAAAGATATTGTCTGAAGCTTTGACCATTATTCTGGATTGATCTCCTACTAAACCAAATGGTACGGTAATATCCTGACTACCATCATTAGGTGTATTTTGTGATAAAACATGATCAAAACTAATTCCTGCATTGGTTGATAACAAAATATCAACTTCAGCTGCGTCAATACCGTTAGCATCAGTACCTGCAACATTCCAAGTTATAGTTTCGGTATCACCTGGATTCCATGTTATACCAGAAGTATTTTGAGACGTCACTTCAAAAGGGCCGACATTGACAACATTAACAATTACTAAATCTTGGTCACTTTGCCCACCTTGTACATTATTATCTCTAACTGTTACTACAAAATCCATGCTTCTTGCCACGTTAGGAAGGACTTCCCATAAAGTTTGGTTTTGATTATTTAAAACTGTTTCAAGACGTGGGAAGTATCGTTTCGGGGTTGTTGTTGGTCTAAAACCTCTAAACAAAGGGCCTGTTGTCGAACTTGAAACAGGAGGCTGTGTACCTAATTCATTATCAAACTGCTCCCAGTTATAAGTTAAAGCATCGTTATTAGGATCGCTTGCCTGTGCTTCTAAAATAAATGGTGTTCTTTTTGGTATTGTAAAATCTAAATCAGGCGTTATAATAGGTGGATCGTTAGATATAGTTGAAGTTTGTGCACAAGAAGTGTTTGAAATCACATTAAACATTTGTAGTAAGCTTCCAGGGTGATAGTGATCATACCTGTTGTTTTGGACATTTGGGGAACATATTCCGGCATATGACATAACTGTCACTCCACTACCTACTTCATAAACAGAGTTATCAGACCGGTTACCACTACAAAAATTATTGTAAGAATGAGAAGCTCCTAATTGATGGCCAAATTCATGCGCCAATATTAAATCAAAGCCATCACCTACCGGGCTAGAAGTTCCCGAAACACCACCAGCCTTTATGTTATCATTACATAAGGCGCCAACAAATGCAACTCCTCCTGGTGCTGTAGTATAAACGTGACCTATATCATAGTTTGCATCACCAACCGCACCAGGCATAAAATTATTATTTTCATTAAGGATAACACCAGTATTATTAGGGTTTGAGTAAGGATCTGTGGTTGGATCTAAAAAAATAAAGCTGTCTGTGTTTGAAATAAATTGAAGATTTATTGATAAATCATTTTCAAGTATACCATTTACTCTATCTAAAGATACAGTCATTGCTGCAAGAACAGCAGATTTTTGTTGTGTTGTAGTTCCATTAGTAACCCCAGCTTGGTTCACATGAAAAGTTGAATACTCACCGTTTGCTGCCCCTGCTAAGCGATAAATTCTGAAAGTTGAATCATCTACTACATTTTCAACGGCATCCATAGAAGGAGATGAGGCAACTTCATTTTCAAGATTAGATTCAAAATCACAAATTAACTCTGGAAATACAGCATCTTCACTTCTAAAAACTTTATAGTAAGGCAAATTTTTTGTCATCGGGTTAATATAAATTGAACCTTGGTCACTAAAAATCTTGAAATACAAACCATGAGGGGTTAGCGTGATTCTCAACCGATCAGAATTTTGTCCTCTGTGTTTGCCTACGTAAGATTTTATATTAGGGTAATTACTGGCAAGCACAGGTGCAAGTGTCTGAACTTCATAAATTTCAAATACACCAAATGTGTTTTGACTGTAAGGAATATTAATCAATACACTAGAAGTTGTATTTTGAAACCTTCTAGGAGCATCTTGAAGCGCACTAATCAATGAAGTTTCATCTAATTCATAAGTGTTGAATTGTGAAACTTGAGTATCATAGTTAATAATTTCATCTTCAGAGATATTATTAATGTTCTTTTCAGTCCAAAAGTTATTCTGAGATAATAGCGAAGACGTTATAAACAACGTAAAAATACCAATAAAATATTTCATATTATTTTTTTTTGTAAATATACACATAGCAAACTAAATACAAATTTAAGTCGAAAAAAAAGCTACAAACTTAATTGCAGCTTTAAATACTTTTATAAAAAACTTTTCAATTATTCAATAATTAGTTTATTGACTGATTTCCCATTTTCATTAGAGACCTCTAGCAAATAAACACCACTCTGGTATTGATTTTTTAATTCTACTCTTTGACTTAAAGAATTAGTATCAAAACCTAAAGTTTCAATCAAACGACCTTGCAAGTCATATATCGATACTCTAGAATTTTCATCAATAAGTTGGTTAAAACTCAAATTAAATATTCCATTATTTGGATTTGGAGAAATTGAAAAACCATTAATAGAATTATCTTCAACAGAAAAGGTAGTAGAGCATATTTCAATTTCCCAAGAGTTTAAAGTACCTGTATCTCCGTTAAAAAAGTCTGCAAATACAAGCGTCCAATCGCCCTGTGTACTTGAACCAAAAATTGTTGCTAAATCTGTATTGGTATCTACTGCCGCAAAAGTTCCTGTTAATGGGTTTGCACATGTAGAGTTAGGTGCTGGTAGAGCAACACCAATATCATTAAAAACAATATTAAATCCATCTTCATTACTACAATTTCTTCCCCATAATACTATAAAGTCCCCATTTGGGTTAACTAGTTGAAAAACCAAATCATTCACCCAAGTATGTGAGACATCCAAAGTGATATTTATGTCATCAATACTTGTGATGTCGTTTGGAATATTTATAACACTTTGTGCTACAGGACCTTGTTGGTTTGCTCCTGCACCATCAGGTATTGGCACTGCAGTTGTGTTAGTAAAATTATCGCAACTCGTATTGACAACTGTATCTATAGAAAAACTTTCAGAATTTAGGGCGTAATATATGTTATCAACAGGTTCGACCTTTATTCTACAAAAGGGTGCTTGCAAAGAAGTTGGTACAACAATATCTTGAGTTCCATCATTAACCGTATTTGAAGCAAGAACCGAATTGAAAGTTTGGCCACCATCTGTAGATAATAGAATATTTACGTTACTGGTATTTATACCATTTGCAGTTGTTCCAGCAACATTCCAAGTTATTGTTCGTGTTTCTCCTGGCAACCAATTTATTCCAGTTGTATTTTGTGAAGTCACTTCAAAAGGACCGACATTTGCAAAGTTTACTGTTGTAATATCTCTTGAAGACTGACCAACCTGTATATTATTATCTCTTACAGTTACTGCAAAGTTCATACTTCTAGCTACGGTTGGTACGACTTCCCATGTTGGTGCTAAATTATTATTTAAGACGCTATTAAATTCTGGAAAATATCTACGCGACTCAGTTTTTGATGGAAATGATCTAAAGTTTGGACCTACAGTAGAAGTTGATACAGGAGGCTGAGGAGAAATATCATTATTAATTTGTTCCCAATTATAGGTTAAAGCATCGTTTTCAGCATCAACAGCATCAATCTCTAAGAAGAAAGCCGTTCCATTCGGAATAATGAAATTAGGTAAAGGGGTAATTGTAGGAGCTGTATTTGATTGAGATGTAAAAACACCACAACTTGATGCAGGCCCGCTAGATAAATTAGTAAATATTTCATCTATGCTAATTTGGTGAAAATGTGCATCACTGTTATTTTGAACATTTGGAGGACAAATACCAGCATAGCCCATTATGGTATTAGCACTTCCTGGTTCGACTGCTGTTGCTGAATTTCTAGCACAATCATTATTTTGAGTGTGATTAGCGCCAAATTGATGCCCCATTTCGTGAGCTACAAAATCAATATCAAAAGGATCTCCTACTGGATTTGGAGAGCCTGTTACACCTCGCGCCTTTTGATTGTTTATACACACTACACCTAAACCAGCAATTCCACCACCGCCAGTACTAAAAACATGTCCTATATCATAATTTCCAGAACCAATAGTAGAATCTACTTCTGTCTGATTTTGGCCTAACATCACAGCGCCATTGTTGTTAGTGTAAGGGTCTGTAGCAGAATTTAGAAATATCAATTGATCTGTATTTGGAATCAACTGCATACTCACTCCAAAATCTCTTTCGTAAATTGAATTTACCCTGTCTATTGTCACAGTCATTGCCGCCAAAACAGCAGCTGTTTGTTGGGCTTGAGGAGCGCTACCCAAACCAGCTTGATTTATATGAAACTGTGAGTATTCTCCTGTAGAAGCTAAAGCTAAATCATAAGTTCTTAATGTACTATCATCAACAACAAATTCCTCAATTTGAGATTCATTAGAAGGACTTCCTAAAATCGAATTATCGCCTGTAAACTCACAATTGGGATGAGTTTGGTCTATAACATATGACTTTAAATAAGACATGTAATATTGACCATTTTTATCATAAGGATTGATAAAAACTTGACCTAAATTAGGTTTTAAAATCATTGCATAAAACCCTTGAGGAGTAACAGTTACCCTAAGTATACTAGCATCTCTAGGATTAGCACTTTTACCAACATAAGAGTTTATTTGAGGATAGTTTATAGCCAATTGTGGAGATAAGGTCTGAACCTTAAACATTTCATAGAGTTCTTCTTCACCTTTATGATTGGGTATATTTAAAAAGATATCACTGTTATCAGCATTATTTCTATTGGGCGCAGAACTAAGAAAAGATTCTATAACAGTTTTATCAAGCTGAAAATATTTAGCTTTTTTAACTGTTATGTCATAATTAATAACCTCATCTTCAGTAACATTTATGGAGGCTTCATTAACTGAATTCCAATAACTTCTTTGAGCATTAGAAAGGCTAAATGTAAGAACACAGATTGCCGTAATAAGTATTTGTTTTAGCATAATTTTAATATTGAATTGTTAACTTTAGTTTAATTTATATCGACAAATTAAGGTTTTTTTTTATTAAAAGCCTAATATTGAACAATAAAATTTTAAATCACAATTTATGAAACGTATTATTTTTTGCTTATTTTTTTTAGCTGTTATTAGTGTTGATGCTCAAGTAGAAACACCACAGCCAAGTCCTTCAGCCACATTAACTCAAGTTATTGGTCTTACACAATTTGAGGTGAAGTACTCAAGACCTTCCGTAAACGAACGTGATATTTTTGGTGGCTTGGTGCCTTATGATAAGTTGTGGAGAACTGGTGCTAATCTCAATACCACAATTAATTTTGATCAAAATATATCTTTTAATGGGCAGAAAGTTAAAGCTGGAACGTATTCATTATTTACTAAACCAGGAGAAAAAGAATGGACTGTATATTTATATTCCACAACAGACAATTGGGGAACTCCTCAAGAATGGGATAAGTCAAAAATTGTTTTAGAAACTAAAGTTGAGTCAAAAAAAACTGAGTCGACTACTGAAGCTTTTACAGTTGACTTTAATCACTTTTCTAAATCATCAGCCCATTTAATTTTAAAATGGGCAAATACAGTTGTAAACATTCCTATTGAAGTACCAACTGATGAAATGGTTATGGAAAGTATAAAAAAAGCGATGAAAGACCCGAAACCAATGGACTACTTTTATGCAGCAGTTTATTTTTTAGAGACAGACAGAGACATCAATCAAGCAAGACAATGGATAGATAAAGCTATGGAACTTCGTAAAGACAAACCTTTCTGGATGTTGAGACAGCAATCATTGATTTACGCAAAAGCAGGTGAGAAAAATGGAGCTATAAGATTTGCTAAACAATCACTTGAAGCAGCAGAAAAAGCAGGTAACAGAGATTATGTCAATATGAATAAAGCTTCTCTGAAAGAATGGGGCGCATACTAATCCTGTAAAATAAAACTTCTACTAACAAGCCCTATCTGTAATAGTTAGGGCTTTTATTTTCTCAAAATAGTCACTTTTAAATATTTGCTTCAAAATTATTGTGATTTATTTATGAAAGCCTATATTTGTGCGATTTTTTAGACACACCTAATTTTATTAAAATGCACAATAAAGGACTTATCAGATTATTTGCCATTTTGTTTGGCTTAGTATGTATTTACCAGCTTTCCTATACATATATAGCTAGTCAAATAGAAAATAACGCTGAAAAATTTGCTCAAGCTGAAATCTCAGAAGACCAAAAAAACTACGCCGACCTTAGAGAAGAAAAAGCCAATGCTTACTTAGATTCTGTCAAAAATGAACCTTATTTCATTGGTATTACTTATGAAGACGCTAAAAACAAAGAACTTAATAAAGGGCTTGACTTAAAAGGTGGTATTAATGTTATACTTCAAATATCGGTTAGAGATATTTTGAAAAACATGGCCAATGGCTCAGATGATCCAGACTTTAATAAAGCTCTTGTAGAGGCCTCTAAAAAACAAAAAAACAGTCAGGATTCCTACATCAACTTGTTTTTTGAAGCATTTGATAATATTGAAGGTGCCAAATTGGCTTCACCTAATATTTTTGCTAACAAAGATTTATCTGATGAAGTTAACTTCAATATGACTAATGAAGAAGTTAAACCTGTCATTAGAAGAAAAATTGACGAAAGTATTGTTTCTGCTTTTGAAGTCATACGAGAACGTATAGACAAATTTGGAGTTACACAACCTAACATTCAGCGACTCGGCGAATCAGGTAGAATTCTAGTTGAATTGCCAGGAGCCAAAGATATTAGTAGAATTCAAAAGCTTTTACAAAGTACGGCTCAACTTGAGTTTTGGGAAGTTTATCAGATTGGAGATCTTGTTAACTTTTTTGTTGAAGCTGATAAAATTGCAGCAAGAAATATAGCAACACAAGATTCTATAAGTAAACCCGATACAGAAAAATCTGAAGTTCAAACAGATTCTACAAGCAACGATCAAGAGCTTGAAGATTTATTAGACAGCAGTGAAGATGGGGAAACAGAGGAAAATCAACTCAGTAAAACCAATCCGCTCTTTTCTAAGCTTCAGTTATCACAAAATCAACAATCTGCTGTGCTAGGTGTTGCTAAAATTAGTGATACAGCAATTGTATCTTCTTATTTAAAAAATGAAAAAGCAAGAAACTTTTTAAAAAACGAAAAACGATTTTTAGAATTCAAATGGGGCAAACCTGCTAAAGGAAGTGAAGTTATTGAACTTTATGCCATTAAAGGAAACAGAAAGGATAAACCTCAACTCAGTGGTTCTGTTATTGTTGACGCAAAACAAGAATTTACACAAACAGGAGAAGTTGTTGTAAGTATGAAAATGAATGGTCGAGGTTCTCAAATTTGGGAAGAAATGACTAAAAAAGCTTACGAAAATCAAACCCAAATAGCTATTGTATTAGATAATATCGTCTATTCTGCACCTGGTGTTTCTAATGGACCAATCTCTGGTGGTAATAGCCAAATTAGTGGAGATTTTACCGTCACAGAAGCAAAAGATTTAGCCAATGTATTAAGAGCTGGTAAATTACCTGCTTCTGCAGACATTATTCAAAGTGAAATTGTCGGTCCTTCCTTAGGACAAGAAGCTATTGACAGTGGTGTCAACTCATTTTTAATAGCTCTTATCTTAGTGCTTTTATGGATGGTTTTCTACTATGGTAAAGCTGGTATATATGCCGATATTGCTTTAGTGGTCAATATCATTTTTATCTTCGGGGTTTTAGCTGGTCTCAAAGCAGTGTTAACCCTTCCTGGTATTGCAGGTATCGTTTTAACTATTGGTATGTCTGTTGATGCAAACGTTCTGATATTTGAGCGTATTAAAGAAGAATTGGCTTCAGGAAAAGCCCAATATGAGGCTATTAAAGATGGTTTTAAAAATGCGCTTTCTTCAATATTAGATGCCAATATCACAACTGGCTTGACTGGTTTAATTCTTTTATTATTTGGAACTGGACCTATCAAAGGCTTTGCTACCACATTACTTATTGGTATTTTGACTTCTTTATTTACTGCTATTTTTATTACCCGATTGTTTTTAGATAATTATGGTAAAAATAATAAGGCTCTTGCATTCTCAACTGCAGCTACTAAAAACTTCCTGAAAGACGTTTACGTAAATTTCTTATCTAAGCGAAAAGTTGCATATATCATTTCTGGAGCTTTAATTCTAATTAGTATTTTCTTGTTATCTACAAAAGGCTTAAACCAAGGCGTTGATTTCGTTGGTGGTCGAACTTATACTATTAGATTTGATCAAGCGGTTAATGCCAATGAACTAGAAGCTGCTCTAATTGAAGAAATAGGAAGTGCAGATATCAAAACTTTTGGCTCTGATAATCAAGTTAAAGTCACTACCAACTATAAAGTTGACCAAGAAGGAATTGAAATTGATCAAGAGATTGTCAGTAAAATGTATAGTGCTTTCCAATCATATTTACCTGATGGTTTATCTTTAGATGCATTTTCATTAGCTGAAGGAAGCGATTCTGAATATGGTATTATGTCGTCAATGAAAGTTGGTCCTACTATAGCCGATGATATAAAAGAAGCTTCATTCTACGCTATTATTGGTTCGCTTATTATCGTGTTTTTATATATCTTAATCCGATTTAGACGTTGGCAGTTTAGTGTTGGTGCTGTTGTGGCCGTTATCCACGATACATTAATCGTGCTCGGTATATTCTCAGCTCTTTATGGTTTTATGCCATTTAGTTTAGAAATTGATCAAGCTTTTATTGCAGCAATTTTGACCGTAATTGGTTACTCATTAAATGATACAGTTGTAGTCTTTGATAGAATTAGAGAATATTACAACATTCACCCTAAATGGAGCCTGTCAAAAATTATCAATATTGGTGCAAGCTCAACCTTAAGCCGAACCTTAAATACATCTTTTACAACCCTTGTTGTGTTACTTGCCATATTCATTTTTGGAGGAGATAGTATCCGAGGATTTATGTTTGCCTTAATTGTTGGAGTTGTTGTTGGTACATATTCCTCTGTATTCATTGCAACACCTATTATGTTTGACACAAGCAGTAGAACTAAAATTGACTTGTCAGACAAAAATGCTAAAAAGGAAGAGGAAGAGGGTGAAGAAAATAAAGCTTAAAAGCATAAATTTTTAAATCATATCAAAAATCCTAAGTTTAAAATTTAGGATTTTTTTTATCACTTCAACATCAGCCTTAAAAAACTCACAGGATGCATAGCTCGTTTAGAACTTCCATCTTTTATTTGATGACGACAACTGCTTCCATTTGCAAGGATATATGTTTGGGGTTTAGAGTTCCTAACAGCTGGTAATAATATGAGTTCTCCTATTTTCATACTAATTTCATAATGCTCTTTTTCATAACCAAATCCGCCGGCCATACCACAACAGCCTGAAGGAATGACACTAACTTTAGCATTCTTAATAATATTAATTGCATCAAAAGTGATTTTTGAATTTGAAAGGGCTTTTTGATGGCAGTGAATATGTAATTTAACAACACAAGACTCCTCTGAAAACTGATGTGATGTAATTTGACCGCGATGTATTTCTTGACTTAAAAATTCTTCAACCAAGTATACATTTTTCGATAAATTTTCTGCGGCTTTTGTATCGTCAGCTAGCCTCAAATAATCATCTCTAAATCCTAAAATTGCTGAAGGCTCAATACCGAGTAAAGGTGTTTCTTCACTTATGACGTTTTTATATAAATTGACGTTGTATTCAGCCAAAGCTTTGGCTTGCTTTAAAAATCCTTTTGATATCAAAGCTCTACCGCTGGGTTTATTATTTAAATATTTA
>JASMTR010000002.1:0-3886 GCA_041694175.1 Bacteroidales bacterium | reverse complement strand
TGCTTGAATATGACCATGTTGTTGAAAAAGGTGGTATTAACACCTCTAAATCTATCAAATTTCGTAAACGCAAATTTAAAATGTCTGATAGTGAAGTAATGACTATTATGGTTATTTTTCATCTTAAACCTTACCGAAATTTAAAACATTTTTACTGTGATTATGTTTGTAAACATATGTCTGATTTTTTTCCAGAACGTGTATCCTATAATCGATTTGTAGAACTTCAAAAAAGAGTAATCCAGCCTCTTACAGTTTACTTAAAATTACGCAGACTAGGCAAATGTTTAGGCATCTCATTTATAGACTCAACACCACTAAAAGTGTCACATATCAAAAGAGAAAAACAGCATAAAGTATTCAAAGATATTGCTGAAAAAAGCTTTGGTACTATGGGTTGGTATTATGGTTTTAAACTTCATATTGTTACTAATGAGAAAGGCGAAATAATTAATTTTGTGATAACTAAAGCAAATGTAGACGATAGACAACCTTTAAAAGATAAGAATTTTCACGTTAAGATATTTGGAAAAATATTTGGCGATAAAGGGTACTTAGGGAAAGGCTTATTTGATAAACTATTTGTTGATGGAATACACATGATAACCAAAGTTAGAAAGAATATGAAAAAGAAAAAATTAGAATTTATGGAGCGTGTTATCCTAAGAAAAAGGGCTGTTATAGAATGTGTTAATGATGTACTTAAAAACATATGCCATATAGAACATTCTAGACACAGATCATTCGATAATTTTATAGGAAATTTAATTGCAGGACTAACAGCTTATTCGTTCTTAGACTCAAAACCTTCTGTCAAAATTCAAGATTTATTACCTGGATTAAAGATAGCTTAGGTCGAACTCACGTTAAATAATAACTTAATTGATCTCTATACTTTAGTCAAATTAAATACAAATATTTATTACCACCCCAAAACAATTTAAAGCCCATCCGACTTACGGAATGACAAAAAAATAGTAAATTTGATTTTGCAGTGGTAGAAATAGGACGGTTTCATAGTCTCAAAGCAGAAAATCTGTGTGCCAACTCCCGGACTTGAATGGCTATGGTTGGTAATTAAACTTTTAAAATATTTTGTGTTATGAAATTTTCTTATTTTATATTTATTTTATTTTATTTGGTTTGACACTTACATTATCTTGCACCGATGAAAACAAGTTAGTTGATGATGTTCAGATTAATAATGCTGAAGATAAAAGTGATGTCGATGATTTAGACCTAACTCCTTTTCCAATCAATGTTAGAGAAAGTGTAGAGCTTAAAAATTCTATGATTGATTTTGTTAATAATGTAAAGTTGTATTATGAAGAAAATATGACCTATACTGAATTTAAGTTTGCACTAGACCCAGAGAATGGTTTATCAGAAATTAAACCTGAAGGTGAGTCACTTTTGAATCAAGCATATATATATACATAGTTAATAATACTAGAGATGAGAATATTGAAAGTCAAAAACTACTTGAAGCCTTATTTGCTTCATTTTCTTATAATGAAGAAATCAATCAAATGGATTTCAATGATATTACTAATGAACATTTAAATATTGTATCGAAAGAGTTATTTGGTTTAGATAAAAATTATGATGACAACTTTAATTTTAAAGGTGGTTGTAGATGGTATGAGGTTTGGTGTCATGCTTCTTGGCTAGTAGATGTTATAGTAACATGGTGGAATACTGATGCTCCTGGAGATGGTGGAATGACAAATGGTCAAGTTTTAACTGGCTTTGTTGGACTTATTTCTACAGCATTAGCAATTATTTCTTCGTTATGATTGTTTTTATTTAATTTTATACTCTGCTATTAAGCCAGTAATACCTATTTAAACAAGCTTTAACCTGCGTTATCATCATAAGTTCAATAAAATGGTCAGTATATGATATATATGCATGTAACTGGTTTAGAAGCATTTAATTGTATAATATTATTATTTAAATAAATTATTATGAAAATATTCTTATTTTTAACATTCATCCCTTGTCTAATTTTTGCTCAAAATTCCAATTTAATCAAAGACCCTAATCAGCCAAAAAAGCTATCAATAGGTGTTGCAGGTGGTAATTATACTCAAATAATAGAATTAAATGACGAGCACCTAACGAATATAAATTCTTATATCGCAAGTGTAAATATAGATTACTTAATTTCTGAATATACATATTTAAAAACTGGGTTTGACAGGGTTACAACAGTCTCGTTTTCAGGTCTGTCTTATAAAGCTTATAAAATTCCGTTTGCTTATGGCATTAATTTTTTTTCTGGTCACAAACACAATTCTGAAATCAGTTTACAAAGCGAAATAGGCTCATATTATAGAATAATTAATGATTTTACTAATAATACATCTGTAAACTACTCAGATAATAATGTATTTGGGTTTCAATATAGTTTTAATGTTCGTTATGATGTTTCAAATAAGATGTTTGCGCTCTTAAATCTTCAGATTAGCCGTGATTTTGATGATATTTTAGAATCTGAACAAAATACTATTCGGGTTGATGGAAGTTATGCGTTACAATTAGGTATTGGAATTAAATTCTAAGCTAAAGACAATTTAAACCTCACAGATTTCACTTTGGCTCGGCTCAGTGTCCACAAAACTTGTGAGGTCTTGATTATATTTATTGAATGTACACCGTTTTGATATTTGCAAATTCTAAAATGCCCTCTCGACCTAATTCACGGCCGTAACCTGAGTGTTTTGTGCCTCCAAAAGGTAAGCGCGGATCACTTTTAACCAATGAATTTACAAATACAGCGCCGTCTTCAATTTGCGGTATAAGGCGTTGATATTTGGACTCATCTTTTGTAAATAGGCTTACGCCGAGTCCATATATGGAAGTATTGACCAATTTAACGGCTTCTTCTTCATCTTTAAATGTTGTGACAGCTAATAGTGGGCCAAATGTTTCATCATTAAAAATCGGCATATCAACAGTTACATTTTTGACTAAGGTCGGCTCAAAAAAGGTCTTGTCTTGTCGTCCGCCTAATTCAATTATTGCACCCATTTTAACAGACTTATCGAGTTGAGATTTTAGATTTTCAGCTAAATCAGTTCGAGCTAAAACGCTGATGTCTGTCTTTTCGTCTATCGGTTTACCCACTTTTAGCTTTTGAATTTGGGTTTTAATTTTTTCTAAAAACTTATCATAAATATTCTCGTGAACCAAAAGTCTTTTTCCTGCGATACAACTTTGTCCTGTATTTTGAAATCGTGCTTTAACACATATTTCAGCCGCATTGTCTAAATCAGCATCTTCAAACACCACCAAAGCATTACTACCACCGAGTTCCAGAACTGTTTTTTTTATCGCATTGCCAGCTTGACTTGCGACGATACTCCCGGCTTTAGTACTACCGGTTAGTGTTACAGCTTTAACCAATTTATGACTGATGATTGATTCAATCTGTTCAACCTCAACAATGAGATGCTTTACAGAATGCGGTTCAAAACCTGCTTCTTCTACGAGACTTTGAATCATTTCACCGCAACCCAAAACATTTTCAGCATGTTTTATGAGGATAGAATTACCTAACATCAGATTTGGTGCAATCACTCTAAAGACCTGCCAAAAGGGGTAATTCCAAGGCATAATGGCGAGAATTACCCCTAAAGGTTCTTTTGAAATATAAGATGTTTTTGCATCGGTTTTAATGCTTTCATCTTTCAGAAAACTTGTAGCGTTTTCAGCATAAAATTCACACACCCAAGCACATTTTTCAATTTCACCTATAGCTTCAGTAATGGGTTTTCCCATCTCTAAAGTGATTTGTTTAGCATATTTATTTTTATTAATTTTAAGCAATTCTGCCAATTTATTCATTTTATCCACTCTTGATTTTGGCTTTTTATGCTTAAAT
>JASMTR010000001.1:0-16970 GCA_041694175.1 Bacteroidales bacterium | reverse complement strand
TGAGTTTTTACGAGAAGGTTTTGCTGTAGATGACTTTTTAAAACCAGAGCGAATTGTGATAGGAACAAGCAGTGATAGAGCCAAAAATATTATGCAAAGGCTTTACAACCCCTTTGTTCGATCAGGCAATCCTATTATTATGATGGATGAAAAGTCTGCAGAACTCACCAAGTATGCGGCTAATTCTTTTCTCGCCACAAAGATCACTTTTATGAATGAAATCGCCAACTATTGTCAAAAAGTAGGTGCTGATGTTGACAAAATACGTCTTGGTATGGGAACAGATTCGAGAATAGGAAAACGCTTTTTGTTTCCCGGCATCGGTTATGGTGGCTCTTGTTTCCCTAAAGATGTTAAAGCTCTACATAAATCCGGTAAAGACATCAATCATAATTTTAAAATTTTAGAAGCGGTTGTCGATATTAATGAAAATCAAAAAACAATCCTCTTTCCAGAAATATTAGAGTATTTCAAAAACGACTTAAACGATAAAACCATTGGCATTTGGGGCTTAGCTTTTAAGCCTGAAACGGACGACATTAGAGAAGCTCCGGCTTTATATTTGATAGATAAGCTTTTAGAAGCTGGCGCAAAAATTAAAGTTTTTGATCCTGAAGCAATGGATAATGTCAAAGCAAAATATGGTGATAAACTATATTATGCTAATGATATGTATGAGACTTTAGAAGACGTTGACGCACTTTTAATTTGTACGGAATGGAGTATTTTTAGAACCCCAGATTTCGAAAAACTCAAACAATTAATGAACAATCACGTTATATTTGATGGACGTAACTTATATGATGTTGAAGAAATAAAAACTCAAAAATTCAGTTACCGTTCTATTGGCAGACAATTTGTTTAAAAGAAATTATGATGAAAAGAATTCTTATTACGGGAGCAGCTGGTTTTCTTGGGTCTCATTTATGTGATAAATTTATAAATGAAGGCTACAAAGTGGTTGGCATGGACAACCTTATCACTGGCGATATGAAAAATATTAGCCATCTGTTTCAAAACGAACATTTTGAATTTTATCATCACGATGTCTCAAAGTTTGTTCACGTTGCTGGAGAGCTTGATTACATTCTACATTTTGCTTCACCAGCTAGCCCAATCGACTATCTTAAAATTCCTATTCAAACCCTTAAAGTTGGGTCTTTAGGAACGCATAATTTGCTGGGTTTAGCTAAAGCCAAAGAAGCCAGAATACTCATTGCAAGCACTTCTGAAATTTATGGCGATCCTTTGGTTCACCCTCAAAAAGAAGATTACTATGGCAACGTTAATAGTATTGGTCCACGTGGCGTTTATGATGAAGCTAAACGCTTTCAAGAAGCCATAACAATGGCTTACCACAGGTTTCACGGATTAGAAACTCGAATTGTAAGAATATTTAACACCTATGGTCCAAGAATGAGGCTTAACGATGGTCGAGTAATTCCGGCATTTATTGGTCAAGCCCTAAGAGGTGAAGACTTAACTGTGTTCGGCGATGGCTCTCAAACCCGCTCCTTTTGCTACGTAGATGACCAAGTGGATGGCATTTTTAAACTCTTGCATTCAGATTATGCAGAACCCGTAAACATTGGCAATCCTCATGAAATTAGTATTTTAGATTTTGCTCAAGAAATCATTAAGCTCACAGGCACCGACCAAAAAATCATTTTTAAACCATTACCTAAAGATGACCCTATGCAGCGTCAACCCGATATATCTCTAGCTCAAGAAAAATTAGGCTGGATACCAAAAGTTGATAGAGCTGAAGGGATGAAAACAACCTATGATTATTTTAAAAGCTTATCAAAAGAAGAGCTGCATTCTAGCGAACACAAAGACTTTTCAAAACACAACCGAAAATAATCTATGGGCAGAAGGTGGCGATACATAGGATATTTAAGGCCAATTATCAACATCTTTGATATTTCTACCTTGTGTTTTTTTGCCATTTGGTCATTAAACTTAAACACAACTGAAAGCCTTTATTTCTGTTTGTTTATAAGTATTTCTTGGATTATACTTTCTCTAAAAACTAATTACTACGAAGTATATCGTTTCACCAAAATTGCTAAAATACTTTCTCTCGCCTTTGAGCACTTTATACTTTTTACACTATTTGTTTTTTTTTATTTAGCTCTTTATCAAGGATTTGATATAGAAGTTCGATTGGTTTTTATCTATCTCGGCTTAAGTTTCGCTTCCATATTAACATTCAAATTACTGGTGAATTACTCGCTTAAGCGTTATAGAAAACTCTACAAAGGAAATTTAAGAACAACAGTTATTTTAGGCGATAATTTGCGTACACATCAGCTCAAAGCATTTTTTAACGACAACCCAGAGTTTGGATATCGGTTTCTTGAGATGTTTTGTTGTAAAGAAAAAGATGATTTTTTAGACCGCTGTTTTGAATATGTCATTGAAAATGATGTAGATGAAATTTATTGCTCTATGGCAGAACTTACACAAGAGCAAATAAATGCAGTTGTAGATTTTGCCGATAACAATTTAAGGGTGCTTAAATTCTTGCCAGACACCAAAGATATTTACGCCAAGCAACTCAGGATAGATTACTATGGTTATTTACCAATATTATCTTTACGCCAAATCCCTATAGAAGAGCCATTCAATAAATTTATTAAACGAAGTTTTGATATAATTTTTTCATTTATAGTCGTTGTATTTATTTTGTCTTGGCTCACACCTCTCGTTGCCATTTTAATTAAAATAGAATCTAAAGGGCCTGTTTTTTTTAAGCAAAAACGCAATGGTTTAAATTACAAAGAATTTGTTTGTTTCAAATTCAGGTCAATGCGTCCCAATACTGAAGTTCAGACCGCTTGGGTTAAACCCAATGATGATAGGGTAACCAAAATAGGCAAATTTATCAGAAAAACCAGTATAGATGAATTACCTCAATTTTACAATGTACTCTTAGGTGATATGTCTGTTGTTGGGCCAAGACCTCATCCGGTTACACATACAGAAATGTTTGTGGGTAAAATCGATAAATTTATGGTACGCCATTTCGTTAAACCTGGCATAACAGGTTTAGCTCAAGTTAGTGGATATCGCGGAGAAATAGAAACAGATAAAGACATTATTAATCGTGTGAAATACGATATCTTCTATCTCGAAAACTGGTCAGTATTTCTGGATATCAAAATTGTATTTATGACCATATTTAATGCTTTAAAAGGTGATAAAAAGGCTTATTGATGCAACTCGTTTCTGTCATAACAGCTTCCTACAATGCTGAAAAGTATATTGAAGAGACCATAAAATCTGTTCAAACTCAGACCTATCAAAACTGGGAAATGCTCATTACTGACGATTGCTCAACAGACAACACTTGTCAAATTATTCAAGATTTAGCCGATAAAGATTCTCGAATTAAATTATTTAAACTCAAACAAAATGCTGGCCCAGCAGTAGCCAGAAACAATTCTATTAAAAAAGCTAAAGGACAATTTTTAGCCTTTCTTGATGCTGATGACATTTGGTTTAACTTTCACCTTAAAGATTCTATTTCGTTTAGCCTTGAAAAAAAAGTATCTTTTGTTTTTGCATCATACAAAAGAAGTAATGAAAATTTAGAATACGTTCATTCAGATTTTATTGTCCCATCAAAAGTGTCTTACAGTGACATTTTAAAGTCTAATTCTATTTCGTGTTTGACCGCTTTTGTTGATATTGAAAAGTTAGGCAAAAAATATATGCCAGCTATCAGAAAGCGCCAAGATATGGGGTTGTGGCTGAAATATCTAAAAGATTGTAAATTCGCTTATGGCATTCAAAAACCCCAAGCTGTATACAGAATGAGAGAAAATTCTTTGTCAAGAAATAAAATAGATTTGATTAAACACCAATGGCATTACTACAGAAAAATCGAAAAGTTAAATCCCATAGAATCTTTATATTTTTTAATTTGCTGGATGTATTTTGGTTACTATAAATATAAAAACTAAACCTTAGACACAAACTGCTTCAACTTCCCACTTTTTGAACGTTCGATTTGAGTTTTTCGGTTAAATTTAATTTTTAAATTAGGCTCAAGATACTTCTCTATAGCTTCAAGTATAGTTTGCTTTTGTTGGTCACTCAAGACCATATCAGCTACATAATTAATATCAAATTGATCTTTACGATTTTGAACCACAACAATTTCTTTGACTTGACCGGAATTTTCAATGGCAGATTTTGTAACATAGTAAAAGGTCAATGCTGGAATCACTTTGCCACTTGGTAATTTAGCAAAATCGTTTGTGCGACCTGTTAGTTTTTTTAATATAGGCTGCCCAGATTTAGAACCTGATGACAACACGCCGCGGTCACCAATTTTATAGCGAATAAACGGATGTGCTTTGTTGTACAAACTCGAGATAACAATCTCGCCTTCTTCTCCAAGAGGCAAAGTTTTGCCAGCCTCATCTACAACTTCTACAAATAAAGTATTGCGGTTAATTAACCATTCGCTTTCTGAAGTTTCAAAAGCAATAACATCTAATTCACTCGCGCCGTATTCGTTGACAATGGGAACGCCCAATTGTTTTTCTAATAATTTTCTATCGTTTTTAAATAGCATTTCACTTGTAGTAATACACAATTTTAAACTTGAACATTCATCTTTTAAAACTATATTTTGAGACTTTAAATATTTAGCAAATCTTACAATAGAACTTGTGTAACCATTAATAAACTCGAAAGGTTTTGTTTGAAAAGCCTTTAAAAATTCTGATAATGCTTTATCTGATAAATCAAAAATATCAAATCGATAGCGTTTGGCAAATTTGTCTTTAAGTCGCTCTTTATAATGTGGAATGCCAGATTTCGGAATGCCATAAAATCGAGCTTCAAGCGATTTACCCATCTCAATACCGTGTTGCTGATAAAGCTTAATAATATTAGCCCAAGTCAAAGCGTGCGCATATTTATCTTTAGCAAAACTAAACGGATGACCACTTGAACCACTGGTTTTGTTAACAAAAACCTCTTTTAGTTTGTAGCCATCTGACAAGCGCTGTTCTAAGGGTTGTTGTAAATTTGCTTTTGTCATTATAGGAATATCATCCCAAGACGAAATATTTTTTTTGTTTAAAAAATTTTTGTAAAAGTGATTATTTTGTTGATGGTAATCAAGAATGGTTTGGCGTTGTTCAGCTAAATAAGATTCTGCATCGTTTTGCAACCTGTTTTCAATTTGCAAAAGATATGTTTTGGCTTTTTTTATTGGAAAACCAGATAACTCTAAAACACGTTCAAACCGATTCAAATAAAAACAGATTTAATTAGGGCGACAATTTACAAACAATTATTTTTGACACCTCATTCATTTTAATTAAATCATTATGAATATTTTAGTCCTCGGCGGTGGTGGTCGCGAACACGCCATAGCACAAAAATTAGCCGAAAGCGCTCAATGTGATCAACTTTTTGTAGCGCATGGCAATGCAGGAACAGCTCAAATTGCTCAAAACCTCAACGTCAATCCTACAGATTTTGATGCCGTAGCAAAAGCAGTAAAAGACAAACAAATCACAATTCTTGTTGTTGGTCCTGAAGCGCCATTAGTTGCTGGAATTAAAGACTTCTTTGATGATAATGAAGATTTTAATGATTTGATGATTATTGGACCATCTCAAAAAGGCGCTGAACTTGAAGGGAGTAAAGAACGTGCTAAAATATTTATGGAAAGGCACAACATTCCAACAGCCACTTATCAAAGCTTTACTGCAGAAACGCTTGATGATGGTAAATTGTTTTTAGAACAATTGAAACCGCCTTATGTCTTAAAAGCAGATGGACTGGCTGGCGGTAAAGGGGTTTTAATTTTAAAAAACTTAGAAGAGGCTAAAACCGAACTCACTAATATGCTTACGCAAAACAAATTTGGCGAAGCTTCTCAAAGGGTTGTTATTGAAGAATTTCTTGACGGTATTGAGCTCAGTGTTTTTGTATTGACTGATGGAAAAAACTACCTAACCTTACCTAATGCCAAAGACTATAAGCGCATTGGTGAAGGCGATACTGGTTTAAATACTGGCGGAATGGGCGCTATTTCACCCGTACCGTTTGCAGATGATAAATTTATGCAGAAAGTTGAAACAAAAATTATTCAACCGACCATTAAAGGTTTGCAAAAAGAAAACATTGATTACAAAGGTTTTGTGTTTATAGGTTTAATGAAAGTTGGCGATGAGCCTTTTGTTGTGGAATATAACGTAAGAATGGGCGACCCTGAAACTGAAGTGGTTATACCACGAATTGAATCAGATTTAGTTGAACTTTTTAAATTGACTGCCCAACAAAAACTCGACAAAGCTGAATTAAAAATTTCATCACAATCTGCTGCTACAGTAATGCTTGTTTCTGGCGGATATCCAGAAAAATACCAAAAAGGGAAAACCATCCAAGGCCTCAAAAATGTAGATACCAAAGAAGCAACGATATTTCATGCCGGAACGAAAATTGAAGATAATCAAGTTTTAACCAATGGTGGTCGAGTTATAGCAGTTACAGCTTTAGCAGACAACTATAAAAAAGCCCTTGAAAAATCTTACACTCAAATCAAAAACCTATGTTTTGAAGACCTATATTTTAGAAAAGATATCGGCTTTGACTTAGGCTAATGTCAAATCGAACTTCTGAAAATTTATTTAAAATAATAGCATTGTAATAGCCTAAATATAAGTATATTTTAAACGTATCATTGATACTCTTTTTCTCAACATAAAAAGTAGAGAAAAGTGTATTGAGAATGAATTTTTAGAATTTAAAAGCCTGCTTAAGACTCAAAACGTCTATCAGGATTTCACACAAATCGACTAATTTTAGATTAACTGAACTCAGGTTGATTTAAAGAATCTCACAAAAATATTGTATTTTTACCTCTCCATAAAAAATAAACTATGAGTACAGAAGATAAAGAAAAAGCAGCCAAACTAAAGTCGCTTAAACTCACCTTAGATAAATTAGACAAAACCTACGGCAAAGGCACCGTAATGAAAATGAGTGACCAATCGGTAGTCAATGTTGATGCCATTTCATCAGGCTCACTGGGCTTAGACTTAGCACTTGGTGTTGGCGGTTATCCTCGTGGTAGAGTAATTGAAATATACGGCCCAGAATCTTCAGGAAAAACCACCCTGACCTTACACGCTATAGCCGAAGCTCAAAAAAAAGGCGGCATTGCAGCTTTCATAGATGCTGAACACGCTTTTGATAGAACTTATGCACAAAACTTAGGCATTGATATTGATAATTTAATCATATCTCAACCCGACCACGGTGAGCAAGCCCTTGAAATTACAGATAACTTGATTCGCTCTGGCGCAATTGACATTATTGTGATTGACTCTGTAGCGGCATTGACCCCCAAAAGCGAAATAGAAGGCGAAATGGGCGATTCCAAAATGGGACTTCACGCCAGATTAATGTCACAGGCTTTAAGAAAACTAACTTCAAGCATCAGCAAGACCAATTGCACGGTAATTTTTATTAATCAATTACGTGAAAAAATAGGCGTGATGTTTGGTAATCCAGAAACGACAACGGGTGGAAACGCCTTAAAATTTTATTGCTCGGTGAGATTAGATATTCGTCGCTCAACACAAATTAAAGACAGCAATAGCGAAGTTAAAGGAAACAAAACCCGTGTCAAAGTTGTTAAAAATAAAGTTGCACCGCCATTTAAAACCGCAGAATTTGATATTATGTATGGTGAAGGTATTTCCAAAGTTGGCGAAATTATAGACATTGGTGTGGATTATGAAATTATCAATAAAGCCGGTTCGTGGTTCAGCTACGGCGATACCAAACTTGGACAAGGCCGAGATGCCGTAAAAACTTTACTCAAAGAAAACCCTGACTTAATGGACGAACTTGAAGAAAAAATTACCGAAGCCATAAAAATTGCTAAAAGTGAAAACTAAAAACGCAACCTTTTTGTTATCTAAGTATCTTTTAAATATGAAACAGTTTATTTTAAGCTTAAGTCTTTTATTTGTAATGTCATCTTGTTCAGTTGATGACCCAAGTATTATAACGATTCAAAACGCCAGTGTAACAGATGTCGTAGCACCAGAATCTTTAAGCTTTGAGCAAACAGCAATATTTGAAATAACTTTTATCAAACCAACAACTTGTCATGCCTTTGAAGGTTTTGATGTTGTAGGCGAAGCTCCAGAATTGACTATAAGAACCGAAACCCGATTTGAAGAGAATTTCAATTGTCAGGATACACCTACGAACACCGAAACAATTCAATTTGAATATTTTGTAGAAAGTCAGGAAGATCATGTTTTTAGATTTCTTGCCGGCGCTTCTGATAATGGGCAATTGCAATTTATAACTATTAATATACCTGTAACCGAATAATTTTGAAACTAAAAAAACTCATTAAACAATGCCAAAACAAAGAGCTTAAAGCTCAAAAGGCTTTGTATGAGTTATATAGTTCAAAGTTGTTTAGTTTATGTTTAAAGTATTCAAAAAATTATGCAGAAGCTCAAGATAATCTTCAAGATGCATTTATAAGCATTTACGAAAACATTCATCAGTTTAAACACAAAGGCTCTTTTGAAGGTTGGATGAAACGCATAGCTATAAATACGGCACTTCAGCGTTATCGCAATCAAAAAGTGTTTTCGTTGAATTATGAAGAAAATATAATTCAACCCGAAAATGATTATGTTGAAAACAATATAAGTCTGCAAGAACTTTTAAAATGTATTCAAGAATTGCCTAATCGTTACAGAATGGTTTTTAACCTCTATGTACTTGACGGTTATTCACATAAAGAAATTGCAGAAATGATGGAGATTTCAGAAGGCACTTCAAAATCAAATTTAGCGCGTGGTAGAAAGATTTTGAAACATAAAGTCAACACAATACTTGATAAAGAAAACCCAAATAAAACAGCTTATAATTTATGAGCGACGAGCATAACATAGACAGACTATTTCAAGAATCTTTTAAAGATTTTGAAGTCGATGCGCCCAAAAATGCTTGGAGTGGTATTGAAAAACGTTTGGCTCAAAAACCCAAGAGACGTATCGTCCCACTTTGGCTTAAACTTGGTGGCGCAGCAGCTGTGGTCGCTATTTTGATTATGGCTGGCTCGCAATGGTTTTTAAATTCAACTCAACTTATTGATAATTCCATCGTTGATAAAACCGAAGAAAATATTCAAAATAGCAACAACAATAATCAGACAACAAATAGCATAGTCACTACAAATTCAAACGAAGAAAATGCTCAAACAAACACAAACTTTTCTTCAGAAAATGAAAATGCTGTAAATAATTCAACAAACAATTCATCTCAAAATCTTAATAATTTAGCTTTATCAAATTCTTCTTCAGTAGATAACATTAGTAGTAAAAATAACACAAACAAGACTAAGAATTCAAAAACGAACGCCTACAACAACTCTTTATTTAACGAAGCTTTGGCTAACACAGCTGAGGTGTTTTCTAAAGATTTAATTCAACAACCCAATCCAAATATTGAGACTTCTTCATTTAAAAATCCAAAAATTTCACAAAAAAAATCTTTGGTAGAAGTCGCTGAAAATCTTAAAAATGAGAAAGATAAATTTGAAAAACCTAAACAAGAAAAAAATTCCTGGTTTATAAAACCACAAGTATCTCCTATTTTTTATGGTAACTTAGGCAATGGAAGTGCAGTTGATCCTAATTTAGCCCAAAATGATGGGCAAGGCCAAGTCAATATGTCATACGGTATTAATGTAGCCTATCAAATTAATGAGAAAATAAAACTTAGAACAGGAGTCAACCGTGTTAACCTCAACTACACAACAAATGATGTGTTTTTAGTTCAAAATCAAGGTGTAACTACCTTAAACAACGTTAGCACGAATCCTGACTTCGTAGCATCGATTTTAAATGAGCAACAGCTTCAAAATCTTTCCGCAAACGGTACTCTTAATAGATCTGAAACTTTATCTTCTGAACTTCAACAAGAATTAGGCTATATTGAAATTCCAATGGAGATAGAATACAATATTTTAAATAAAAAAATAGGGGTCAACCTCATCGGTGGCGCAAGTACATTTTTATTGAACAACAACAATTTAGACGTAAAAAATTCAAACGGAACCACATCAATAGGAGAAGCTAATAACCTTAACGACTTAAGTTTTTCAACCAATTTTGCCATTGGTTTAGATTACAATATCTCAAAACGACTGATGTTCAATCTTGAACCCACCTTCAAGTATCAGTTCAATACCTTTCAAGGTGGTACAACCAACTTCCAACCTTATTTTTTAGGGATTTACTCTGGTGTTGTATTTAAGTTTTAAAATACTTAATCATTTACTTTTTCATTTTAAGCTGAATAATCTCTATTCGGCATGTCTTTATTTTATAAAATAGTCTCAAACTGTTTTGTTAAGTTTCTGTAAAACTTTAGAAACTTTTAATGTTCATAAAGTTTCTTGATTACATTTGCACCTATGAAAAAGCGAATTATTCAAAAGGCAGTTAGTCTTTTTTTAGAATACGGTTTTAAGAGCGTGACGATGGATGAAATATCTGAGCAATTAGGTGTTTCCAAAAAAACACTTTACGAACATTTTGATTCTAAAACTCAGCTTGTAAAAGCGACTACATCTCATATTTTTCAAACAATTTCTTGTATTATCGATGATTTGAGAGCTGAAAATCACGACCCAATTGCTGAGACTTTAGCTATTAAAAATCAAGTGATGCAGCATCTAAAAAATGAAAAATCCTCACCTCAATATCAACTTCAAAAATATTATCCACAAATTTTTAAAACTCTTAAAAATAAACAATGGCATAAAATGTATGACTGTTGTGTAGAAAATTTAAATCGTGGCGTTGATGAAGGTTTTTACAGACACAATATTGATGTGGAAGTTGTTTTTAGGCTGTATTATCACGGGATGAATTTATTAAAAGACCAAAAAGTTTTTCCTGTTCAAGAATTTTCAAACCAAGACATACAAAACCATTTTTCAGAATATCACCTCCGTGGAATTGTAACCCCCAAAGGACTTAATCGATTAGAAGAATTACTCGCAGAACAATCAAAAATATGAAATACATACTTTGCATAGCATTTTTATTAACCAGTTTTTGGGCAAATTCCCAAAACCAAGACATCTATAAGCTCTCTTTAGAAGAAGCCATCGAAAGAGCTCTTGATAGTAGTTATGTTTCTCTCAATGCCAGACGCGACCAAGCCAAAGCCCTGAAGCAAAAGTGGGAAACCACAGCCGATGGACTGCCACAAATTAATGCCGCTGTTGATTATGAATATAACCCCAAACTCATCGTTACGCCATTACCTGCGGAAGTTGTGGGCGGTGAACCTGGCACCACCGTGCCTGTTACTTTTGGTCAACGCCAAAGTATGCGTGCTACGGCAACGCTTAATCAGTTGATCTTTGATGGCTCTTATATTGTAGCACTTAAAGCGGCCAAAACCTTCTTAGAATTTTCTAAGAATTCAAACGAAAAAACACGCCTGCAAGTCCGTCAAAATGTAGTGAATGCTTATGCTAACGCTTTGTTAGTTGAGTCTAATGTTGATATTATTAAAAACAACGCTAAAACCGCAGAAAAGAATTTAGAAGAAACCCGAAAAATCTTTGAAAATGGTTTAGCAGAACAAGAAGAAGTCGAGCAGCTGCAAATTACTTACCAACAGGTCAGCAATCAACTTAGAAATGTAGAACGCAATTTAGATTTATCTAAGCAAACCTTAAAAATGGTTTTAGGTTTACCTGTCGATACTGAAATTGAACTCACAGACGATCTGCAAAGTTTAGCGCAGCAACAACTCGCAGACTTCGACTTGTTAGAAACTCAACTTCAACTCGAACAAAATGTAGATTATAAAATCGCTGATAATTTAGTCCAACAACGCACATTAGAGTGGCAACTCGAAAGGAGTAATGCTTTGCCAACTTTAACCGCTTTTGCTAACTATGGCACGACGTCTTTTGGAGATGAGTTTGTGTTTTTAGACTCTGGAACACAATGGTTTCAATTCTCTACGGTTGGCGTTAGCCTGAACGTGCCTATTTTTAGTTCGTTAAAACGTGCTAAACGCTCACAACGTGCAGAAATCGCTATGATGCAAGCCAAAACCGACTTTAAACAATCGGTAGAGCAAATCAAACTCGATTTTAACCAGGCCAAAAGCGATTACAAATTTGCTTTAGAAAATTACCAAACCGCAAAAGCCAACTTAAATTTGGCTGAACGTATAGAGCGAAAAAACATTATAAAATATAAAGAAGGTTTAAGCACAAGTTTCGATTTACGTCAAGCTCAACTCCAACTTTACGATGCACAAAATCAATATTTACAATCGATGTTGCAATTGATTAATTCGAAAACCAGTTTAGAAACCGTATTAAATGAACCGGATATTAATTGAGGTTATAAGGTTAAGGCTCTGAATATAAATTAAAAATTTAACCGCAAGGAACGCAAAGAATAAGCAAGGAAAATAAAGAATAAGATGTTTAAAACTATAATCAACAAAAAACAACAAAACGCATAGCGAACTTTGCGAAACCTTAGCGAAACTTGCGGTTAAAAAAAAACACCAAACAATGAAAAACATAATCAAAATAACATTCATCTCACTACTTTTAATTTCCTGCGGGAAAGAAAACTTAGAAGGTCGAGTTGATAAGGCTCTTGAAAACAAAGATGAAAAAGCTTTAACAGATTTAAAGAAAGAAATCAAAACACAACAAGAGCAATTGAAAAGCCTGGAAAGTAAAATTCAAAAAGAAATAACTTCTACCCAAGTCGATCAAACCAACTACACGTTGATTACAGCACGCCAAATTAAAACAGATACGTTTAAGCATTTTTTCAATTTGCAAGGCAACGTCAAAACCGATCAAAATATTTTGATATACCCAGAGTTCAGTGGCGAATTAGAAAAAATCTATGTCAAAGAAGGCGATAAAGTTAAAAAAGGACAAATTTTAGCCAAAATAGACGATGGTGGTCTTCGCGATCAAATAAGTGAATTGCAATCCCGCGTGGATTTAGCTAAAACTACTTTTGAACGTCAAAAACGCCTTTGGCAAGATAGTATTGGGTCTGAAATTCAATTCTTACAAGCTAAAACCAATTTTGAATCCACTCAAAACAGTTTGCAAAGTCTTCAAAAACAATTGGAGAAAACCGAAATTAAAGCGCCATTTAATGGAAAAATTGATGACATTATAACCGATGAAGGTCAAGTTGTTTCTCCTGGCGGTATGGCTGTTTTTAGGTTGGTTAACCTCTCTGAAATGTATATTGAAACCGAAGTTCCTGAAAATTACCTCAGTGATATTTCTATAGGCACGCTAGTAGAAGTTAGACTCAAAGCCATTGGAAAAACTTTTAAAGCACAAATTACTCAAATGGGCAGTTTTATCAATCCCGATAATAGAAAATTTAAGGTTAAAATCAACATTCCTGACCACATCAAAAATGTAAAACCTAATTTGATTGCTAATGTTTTAATCAATGATTATCAAAATGATTCTGCAATTGTTGTTTCTGAAAATATTTTACAAGAAACCGCAGACGGCACACAAATTTCATTTAAAATAAAAATGAAAAACGACAGCTTAGGTCATGCCATTCGCACACCGCTTAAAACTGGTAAGCATTTCAACGGTCAAGTTGAAGTTTTAGATGGTATTAGTGTTGGCGATATCATTGCCAAAGAAGGAGGAAGAAACTTAAGAGACCAGGAAAACGTCAAAATCACAGAATTAGAGCAATAAATTATGACAAAATCAAAACTCGATAAAGAATTCAAAATATCTTCTTGGGCCATTGATAACAAAATGACAGTTTATGTCATTATGCTTATCATTTTTTTTGGTGGTCTTATGGCGTATGTCAATATGCCCAGAGAAAATTTTCCAGAAGTCATAGAAACTAAAATTTATGTCAATTCTATCAATCCTGGAAACTCCGCTAAAGACATTGAAAAATTTATTACTGAACCCCTTGAAGAAGAATTTAATAATGTCAAAGGTGTCAAAGAAATCATATCAACTACACAACAAGATTTTTCTATGGTCATTGTTGAATTTGAAGAAGATATAGAAGTAGAAACCGCCAAACAACTCGTTAAGGATAAAGTTGATATCGTTAAATCTGAAACCACCTGGCCAACTTTAGATAATGGCGCTAAAGTTGAACCCAATGTTTTTGATCTGAATTTATCCGAAGAAAGGCCGATTCTAAATATCAATTTTACAGGTGATTATAAAAGTCAGCAGCTCAAAGATTATGCAGAACATCTTCAAGACAAGATAGAATTGTTGCCACAAATTAAAGAAGCTTCCATTCGCGGTGTTGATGAAAAAGAGGTAGAAGTGGCTGTTGATATTTACAAAATGACAGCCTCTCAAGTGAGTTTTAATGATATTTTTTCGGCAATACGATCAGAAAATAGTACCATATCAGGAGGAAATATCAAAAATGATGGCTTGCGAAAAAGCATTCGCGTGATAGGCGAAATCTCAAAACCTTCTGAACTTGAAGATATTGTGGTCAAAGAAGATGGTGGCGTGGTTTACTTAAAAGATGTAGCGGAAGTTAAGTTTAAAGAAAAAGACCCAACCACTTTTGCCAGAGAATGGGGAAAAACTGTTGTGATGCTTGATGTAAAAAAGCGTGCAGGCAAAAATATGGTAGAAGCAGTAGACCAAATCAAAACTATTGTTGAACACGAAAAAGAAAACTATTATCCGCAAAGTTTAGACATTAGCTTATCAAATGACCAATCCATAAAAACCATCAATCAAGTCAACGATTTGGTCAACAATATTGTATTTGGAGTCATTTTGGTGGTTTTAGTTTTGATGTTTTTTCTTGGTTTTAGAAATGCTCTTTTTGTTGGCGTCGCCATTCCTTTATCTATGTTGATGTCTTTAGTGATTTTATCCAGTTTAGGCTATACACTAAACACAATAATTTTATTTGGTTTGGTTATGGGTCTTGGAATGCTGGTTGATAATGGTATTGTGGTGGTTGAAAATGTTTACAGTCTAATGGATCAAGGCTATTCGCGGATTGAAGCCGCAAAACAAGGTATTGGTGAAATTGCTTGGCCAATCATTGCTTCTACGGCAACGACGATTGCTGCGTTTTTCCCGCTTGGACTTTGGCCTGGCACAATAGGTAAATTTATGATCTATTTTCCTATTACACTTTCAGTGGTTTTAGCCTCGTCGCTTTTTGTGGCTTTAATTATCAACGCTATGCTGACCTCGCAGTTTATGAAAATCAAAGAGAAAAAGCTCACCAAACAAAAAACCATCCGTTGGAGTTTGATTTTGATTATAATGGGTATTTTATTTTTAGTCACTGGAATTTTTCAAGATTCAAGGATTTTAAGAGCTATCGGGAATTTGGCAATACTCAGCGCTATTTTACTATTATTTTTCAAACTGTTTTTAGTCAGAGCTATTTATTACTTTCAATTTGATCTATTAAGACGTCTTGAGAATTTTTATCAAAGAGTATTAGCTGCTTTTATTAAAGGGAGAAGAGCATATCTTGTATTTTTTGGAACCTTTTGTTTACTTATTTTAGCTTTTATAGTGGTTAGTATAGCTCAACCCAAAGTCTTGTTTTTTCCTGAAAATCAGCCGAATCAAATTATGGCTTATATTGAATATCCTGAAGGCACAGCTATTGAAAAAACCAATGCAATGACTAAACAGGTAGAGCAGCGCATTTATGATGTCATAGAGAAATACGAAGATGAAGACGGCTACAATTTTATGGTAGAATCTGCTGTGAGTCAGGTAGGTGTTGGCGCAGGCAATCCTCAAAATAATGAAGGCGTAGCCAATGAAATGCCACATAAAGGGAAAGTCACTTTATCGATGCGTGAGTTTAAACTGAGACGTGGTGTAAAAAGTAGTAAGGTTTTAAGTGAAATTCGCCAATCGGTACAAGATTTTTCTGGCGTAACGATTACTGTAGAAAAAGACCAAGCGGGACCACCACAAGGTTACGAAATCAATATAGAAATCAAAGGCGAAGACTATGAAGCTATGCTTAATGAAGCCCAGCAGATGCGTCAATTTATAGAAAACCAAAAAATAGGTGGTATTGAAGAACTCAAAATTGATATCAACAAGTCAAAACCTGAAATGGAAATCAGTGTTGACCGAGAAAAAGTTGGTCAGCTGGGAATTTCTACATCAATGGTGGGTCAAACCATCAGGCAGTCTGTCTTTGGTCAAGAAGCTTCAACCTATAAAGATGGCGATGATGACTATCAAATAAATGTGCGTTTTAACGAAGAATACCGTTACGACGAAAGTGCTATTTTTAATCAACCCATCACGTTTAGAAACAACCGCGGACAGCTAAGACAAGTACCCATTTCAAGTTTAATTGATGTCAAACCCACGGCAACGTTTAATGCCATAAAACGAAAAGATTTAAAACGCGTTGTTACTGTATATTCTAATGTTTTAGAAGATTATAATCCTACTGAAACTGTTAACGAAATCAAAGCGGCTTTAGAATCTGATTATCAAATAAAAGAAGGAATGCGTTACGCTTTTACGGGTCAGCAAGAAGAGCAATCAGAAAATTTAACATTTTTAATTAAAGCCCTTTTACTGGCTGTTGGAGGTATTACTTTAATAATGGTGGCTCAATTTAACTCCATTTCAAAACCACTGATTATTATTATGGCTGTGATTTTAAGTTTAATTGGTGTTCTGTTTGGCTTAGTGAGTTTTAAAATGGACTTTGTTATCATTATGACTATGATGGGCGTGATTGCTTTGGCGGGAATTGTCGTCAACAATGCTATTGTTTTGGTAGATTATACCCAAATTTTAATTGATCGCAAAAAAGAAGAGTTAGGTCTCGACAAAGATGATATGTTGAGCAAACACGACTATTTTGTAAGTATAGTTGCTGGCGGAAAAT